>NZ_JAWVAV010000026.1:0-51226 GCF_033599315.1 Acinetobacter sp. OYA S30 | reverse complement strand
CCGTGAAGGTGGTTTTAACGATAAGCCTCGTTTTGATTCAAATGATGACAATCGTGGTAACCGCGTAGACTATAAACCACGTCGTGAAAACGGTTTCGGTGACCGTCCACAACGTAGCTTTGGTGGTGAAGATCGTCCACGTCGTGAAGGTGGTTTTGGTGATCGTCCAAAACGTAGCTTCGGTGGTGAAGACCGTCCACGTCGCGCAGTTCGCGAAGAACACTTTAATCAAGAATCTCGTGGTGAGCGCCGTCGTAAATTCGACCGTTAATCTTTAAGAGATTTAAAAAAAGGCCAGTTTACATACTGGCCTTTTTTATTTTTTAGTTTTGTTATAAAATAACAAAGTGTGAAACAGTTCAATGTTTATTGTAATAATGCGTAAAAGTAAGCGAAAAGAGTCGCCTTTGGCATGGTTGAGTAAATTCTTATTTCAACGTGGTTTGCCATATCTTTTTATTGCACTTGCTTTGTGCAATGGAATCTACTTTGCCTATGCTTTATTAACTGGCCATTTCGTAGACCAGTTTCAAGTTCTCGATCAATAAATTTCTTTTCAAAATCTAGCTCATATTCCTATATTAGCTTGTTTTGCTTTTGTCAAAATTACAACAAGATTCCCAAAATTCAGTGTTATAGTATGCGGGCATAAAAGTGCAGGAATGATTGCCATTATGAATAATAAAACTCCTCTCTCGACTCAATCACTGATTGAAGTGAAAAACTTGAGTTTTAACCGAGGGGAACGCGTCATTTATGACAATATTAGTTTAAATATACGTCGAGGCCAGATCACGGCCATTATGGGACCATCTGGTACAGGTAAAACGACTTTATTACGCTTGATTGGTGGGCAGCTTGTTCCCGATCAGGGCGAAGTTTTGCTTGATGGCAAAGATATTGCTCAAATGTCACGCCAGGAATTATTTGCAGCACGTGCGCGTATGGGAATGCTGTTCCAGAGTGGAGCTTTATTTACCGATATGTCGGTTTATGAAAATGTCGCTTTTCCAATTCGTGCGCATACCAAGCTTTCTGAAAATCTCATTGCAGAACTGGTCGCTCTAAAACTTGAATCGGTGGGCTTGCGTGGAACAGAACAGCTTATGCCTACTGAGTTGTCAGGTGGTATGAACCGACGGGTCGCTTTAGCTCGTGCAATTGCGCTTGATCCCGATTTAATTATGTATGACGAACCTTTTGCGGGGCAAGACCCGATTGTGAAGGGTGTTTTAACACGTCTCATTCGTTCATTGCGAGAAGCTTTAGATCTAACTACGATTATTGTTTCGCATGATGTTCCTGAAACCCTATCTATTGCTGACTACATTTATGTTGTAGCGGAAGGGAAGATTCAAGGGGAAGGAACGCCAGAAGAATTACAAGCTTATGCTTCTCCATTTGTAAAACAGTTCTTAACCGGCTCGGCAGAAGGTCCGGTTGAATACCAGTTTAGCCACCAAGCTTATTTAGATAACGAGGTTCGTCCATGAATACGATTGCCTGGTTAGGTAGACTCGTTATTGAGCGGATTCGAGGGATTGGTGTTGCGGCACTGATGCTCTTACAGATTATTTTTTCATTACCTTCAGCGGGCGGTTTTGGACGTTTCGTCTATCAAATGCATCGTGTAGGGGTAATGTCTTTACTCATTATCACGGTATCAGGTTTATTTATTGGTCTGGTACTCGGATTGCAAGGCTACTCAATATTAGTCAATGTTGGTAGTGAATCAATGCTAGGCACAATGGTGTCTTTAACTTTATTGCGTGAGCTTGCACCGGTCGTTGCAGCTTTGCTCTTCGCTGGACGAGCAGGTTCTGCATTGACTGCTGAAATTGGTTCGATGAAACAAAGTGAACAGCTTGCCAGTATGGAAATGATTGGTGTTGATCCTTTAAAGCAAATCGTATCACCACGTCTTTGGGCTGGTATAGTCAGTTTGCCAATGTTAACCGTTATTTTTGCTGCGATTGGTATTGTTGGCGGTAAGTTGGTTGGAGTTGATTTTCTTGGCGTTGATGAAGGCTCCTTTTGGAGTGGTATGCAAAATAATGTTCAATTTGGCCACGATGTCGTAAATGGCATTATTAAGAGCATTGTATTTGCTTTGCTGTGTACATGGATTGCTGTTTTCCAAGGGTATGCATGTGATCCGACACCTGAAGGCATTGCAACGGCAATGACCCGCACGGTTGTATATTCTTCATTATGTGTTTTAGGTTTTGATTTCGTGTTGACTGCGGTCATGTTCGGAGGGATTTAATGAAATCACGTACTAGTGAGCTGGCCGTAGGTATCTTTGTTATTATCTTCGGTATTGCTTTATTCTTTTTAGCAATGAAAGTGAGTGGTTTAGTGGGCACGAACTTGAGCGATGGCTACACCATGAAAGCTCAGTTTGATAACGTTAATGGTTTAAAGCCTCGTGCTAAAGTGACGATGAGCGGTGTAACAATTGGCCGCGTTGATTCAATCACGCTTGATCCGGTTACACGTTTGGCTACGGTTACTTTTGATCTTGATGGAAAACTGACAAGCTTTAATGCTGAACAGTTAAAAGAAGTTCAAAAAAATGCTTTAGACGAATTACGTTATAGTTCTGATTATACGCAAGCGACTCCAGCGCAACAAAAAACAATGGAACAGCAACTGATCAGTAACATGAACTCCATCACAAGTATTGATGAAGATGCTTATATAATGGTTGCAACCAATGGTTTATTGGGTGAGAAATATTTAAAAATCGTACCGGGTGGTGGTTTAAACTACCTTAAACGTGGCGATACTATTTCTAATACCCAAGGAACGATGGATCTAGAAGATCTTATTAGTAAATTTATTACTGGTGGTGGCGCAGGTAAGGTTGCCGCTGGTTCATCCTCAGCAGAAGAAAAAGCTCCTGCAAGTACTGACAGCAGTGCACAGCCGTCATTTGTTGAGTAAGAGATTATTTGAAGGAGTGGTTCCAGGTGAATACGTTGTTTAAACAAACCCTTACAGCAAGTATTTTGTCTACTATGATTGCTGGTACAGCTTTTGCTGCACCTTCAGAAGCACCACCTGACTTTATTAAGCGTGTTGCTGATGGCTTGATTTCTCGTTTAAAAGCCGATCATGCTAAATTGCAAAATAACCCAGCATTAGTAAAAACAATTGTACGCCAAAACTTAGACCCGTATGTTGATTCACAAGCGTTTACTCGTATTGTGATGGGTACTTATGCAACAAACCAATATAGTACTGCTGCACAGCGTGCTCAGTTTGAAACGAACTTCCGTAATACATTAATTGAGAATTACGGTAGTGCATTTGCTAAGTATACAAACCAAACTTACACGATGCGTCCATACAAGGCGACAGCTGGTAAAAACCCTGTTGTGACTTTAGATTTTAATCACAATGGTGAAAAAATTCCTGTGTCGTTCCAGTTGGCAGACAAAGGTTCACAATGGAAAATCCGTAACATCAATGTTTCTGGTATTGATTTAGGATTGCAGTTCCGTAACCAGTTTGCTGCAACTGTGAAACGTAATGGCGGTGATTTGAATAAAGCAATTGCTACGTTCCAACCTGATGCAGATGCTGCTGTTAATCAGAATAAACAAAAATAAGTAGGTGAAGAGTGGTTCAGTATCTTAACCAAGAGTTAGTTGTTTCAGGCAAAATTGATTTTGAAAATGCTGAACAACAATACCAAGCTGGATTGGCAATTATTAAAAAGCAAACAAGCTTTCCTTTAATTGTTGATTTAAAGCAGCTTGAGCATGGTAATACGTTAGCCTTGGCTGTTTTAGTGCAATGGCTACGTCAAACTCCACAAAAGTCTGGATTACATTTTAAAAATGTACCAGAGAAGATGCTGAAAATCATTCAAGCCTGCCATTTGCAAGAAGACCTACATTTGGTTTGATGAGCAAAGATAAAAAAGCACCTAAATTTAGGTGCTTTTTTATATACAAAATTTGCGGGAGTAATCTCTTTAAATCCATTTTTTCCAGCGGAAATAAATGATAGGCCCAATAAAGAAACCAATAATAATTAGTAAAACGATAATAAAGCTGGTTGTACCGTGTGCGAAAGGAAGTACATCAGTGTTCATACCATAGATACTAGCGATCAACATAGGTGGTGCCAACATACTTGGTAATATCGAGAATCGACGGATCGTATCGTTTTGTTCAGTGTTAATAAATCCTGACGTTGTATCAAGCAAGAATCGTACTTTTTGGAATAAGAAAGCGTCATGTTCAACAAGCGAGCGAACATCCTCACTAAGTTCTCGAATATCTGCATCGTAGATATGACTGCCTAAAGCACGTGGACGAGACAAAAACGTTAAAACACGGCGCAAATCAATTAAACAGAGCTGTGCTTTCCCAAGCATGTCTTCTTGTTGTGCCAAGCGGGTAATCATGTCATCAAGATCTAAAATCTGTTCACGTTGATGGTTATTGAGAACCTCGGTTGAGTATTTTTCTAGATCCTTGTGGATATCTTCCAAGATATCCGCAAGCTCATCTAGCTTTGCTTCAAGTAAACCCAATAAAATCCATGTTGGATCTTTATAATCCATTTCGTAATCATTACGACGAGCTCGAGCACGAAAAGCACGAAAGGCAACTAACTTTTCACCACGTAAGGTAAATAAGCGGTCTTTATGTAAGATGAATGCAACAGTCTGCACCATGGCAAGCATATGGGAAGAATCTTCGGCATCCCCATCAACCTGATAATTTTTATTTTTCGTTAAAAAATAGGTGCTGATATGCAAAATACCGTCATCATCACGGTAGAATCGAGCAGAAGATGAAATGTCTTCTAACGACTTTAGTGTAGGTAAGTTCTGATTGTAAGCATCTAAGACCCATTGTTGTTCTTCTTGAGAGGGTGCAATAAGATCAAGCCATACTAATTCGGGATGTAGATCAAATCCACCATTGATGGTGGCATCTTCCAGACTTCCGCGTTCTGTGGCATAAAAGGCTTCAAGCATGTGTCTTTTTTCCTTACGCAGTCTGATGGAAATTGATGGGTGTATTTTAGACAAGGATTTGCCGAAAAACACTTGCCAATACGCTATTTTGCAAAAAAAAACTCTGTCGATAGTCTAGTTTGTCAGCATGACAGTTCAATAAAACGGTTTTTATACTATGAATTCAATTTGTATTTTCTGTGGTTCATCTCTTGGTTCAAACCCAATCTTTCAACAAATTGCTCAATTAACCGGTGAAGCTATTGCTAAACAAGGTAAAACACTCGTTTATGGCGGTGGCCGTTCTGGTTTAATGGGTGTTGTTGCTGATAGTGCTTTGCAAGCCGGCGGGCAGGTCATTGGGGTAATTCCTCGTGCTTTAGTTGATCGCGAGTTAGCTCATCCTGGACTGACAAAATTATATGTCGTCGAAAATATGCATGAGCGTAAAACCAAAATGGCAGATCTGTCGGACGGTTTTATTGCTTTACCAGGTGGGGCAGGTACATTGGAAGAAATCTTTGAACAATGGACATGGGCACAATTAGGTATTCATCAAAAGCCGTGTGCTTTTCTAAATGTAGCTGGCTTTTATGAAGATTTGCTTAAAATGATCAAAGGAACTGTAGTTAACGGATTTAGCCAAGCACGGTTTGTTGATAAATTGATTGCCTCAGACAAAATTGAAGATATTCTTCAACAATTTGAGCAATATCAGGCTCCTGCTCCGAAATGGACAAATGCCGACGTTCAACCATAAATGAGGTTAAATAGGTGAAAACAATTACGGTCGCCGCTGCGGTGATCTTAAATGAACAAAATGAATTATTGCTTGTCAGAAAGCGTAATACACAAGCTTTTATGCAGGTAGGCGGTAAACTGGAGCCGAATGAGGCTCCGGAAACTGCTATACAGCGTGAAATCTTGGAAGAAATAGGCAGCCCGTGTGTAATAGAACAGTTTATAGGGCGTTTTGAGACAGCAGCTGCCAATGAACCGGATCACAAGCTTATTAGCCATTTATATTTGGTTCGATTAAAACAATCCCCACAAATTGCAGCTGAAATTGCTGAAATGAAGTGGGTGAAATTTAATGATTCCGAGACAAAACTCGCACCATTAACCAAAGAAATTGTAATTCCGTGGTGTGAGCAGAACTTATCTATAACTCTATAATTTTAATATGATGTAGATGAAGCAGCAGCTAGGCAACTGGCATGAATAGATGTACACCCTAGCTGTTTTAGCGCCTGACTTAAAGCGTGAATTGAACTTCCTGTTGTGATTACATCATCAATAATCAGCACACGACGATAACGCCGTTTTTCTTGAGTGAGCGCAACAAATTGCTGTTCAATATTTTCAAATCTTTCGAGTCGAGATAATCCCTTTTGAGAATGCTCATTTAAGCGTTGTACAGGCTGCCAAACTGGTATTTTTAATTGCTTACCCAAAAGATTGGCGAGTAATAAGGATTGATTAAAACCACGTTCAGTTAAACGTTGTTTAGAAATAGGCATGGGTACAATCGCTTGTACCTTAGGAAATTTTAATTGCTGTAAAACTTCAGCGAGTAAGGTTTGGTAATGTAATTTTTGTTCATATTTAAACTGCTGAATAATCCGGTTAATTGGATAGGCGTAGTGACAGGCCACAAGAACAGACTGGTCATTGCGCTGAATGGTTTGCTTAAGCCACGGTAGCTGTTCCCAGCATTCTTTACAAAGAGGATATTTTTCCCGTTTTCCTATTTCGCAAAGTAGGCAAGGGGACAGCAACTGAAAAAGATACTGTGGGTTTAAAAACTTAAACATATGCGTATCGAGGAGCTTCGGGAAGCCAGCGCTTCAATAAGGCATCAGCTTGCTCAGGGTAATCTTTTAGAACTTGTTGTGCAACGTAGTGTGCTTGACTCAATAAATGATCATCTCGCTCTAAACGTGCGACACGGAAACCCATATCACCTGTTTGTTTTGTTCCTAATAACTCACCCGGGCCTCTTAGCTCAAGATCTTTTTCAGCAATAACAAAGCCATCATTACTTTCTCTTAAAATTGAAAGTCTTTCTTGCCCATTTTGTGAAAGTGGTGGTTTATAGAGAAGAACACAAAAACTGGCTTTTGCACCTCGTCCTACACGCCCTCGTAATTGGTGTAGCTGTGAAAGCCCTAATCGTTCAGCATTCTCAATGACCATAATCGAAGCGTTAGGTACATCTACCCCAACCTCAATAACAGTTGTGGCAATTAGCAGCTGTAGTTCATTGTTTTTAAATGCTTGCATGACGGCCTGTTTTTCATCGGCTTTCATTTTACCATGAACCAAACCAATATTAAGTTCAGGAAAGCGCTCTTTCATTTCTTGATAGGTGGCTTCGGCGGCTTGAGCATCTAAAGTTTCGGACTGTTCAACCA
This sequence comes from Acinetobacter sp. OYA S30, assembly GCF_033599315.1. Classification (NCBI taxonomy): domain Bacteria; kingdom Pseudomonadati; phylum Pseudomonadota; class Gammaproteobacteria; order Moraxellales; family Moraxellaceae; genus Acinetobacter; species Acinetobacter sp. OYA S30. The sequence continues at coordinate 43,837 of NZ_JAWVAV010000026.1, read as the reverse complement.
GAGTACATACCCAGTAGGCCTGTTTGCCTTCTCGGCAGTTTGAAGCAATTCGATGCAGTACTTCTTCACGACGATCTAGCGGAATCGTGACGGTCTGAATTGGAGTTCGGCCTGGCGGTAATTCATCAATAATTGATGTATCTAAATCGCCATAAGCACTCATTGCCAGTGTTCTAGGAATTGGCGTTGCAGTCATGACCAGTTGATGTGGGGTGAGCTGTTCGGCGCCTTTATTACGTAAGGCTAAACGTTGATCGACCCCGAATCGGTGCTGCTCATCAATAATCACGAGTCCTAGTTTTGCAAACTCAACGTTATCTTGAAATAAGGCATGAGTACCCACAATCAGTTCAGCATGGCCTTCTTTAATTTGTTGCTCAGCGTGTGCCCGCGCTTTCCCTTTTTGTTTACCCGACAACCAAGCTACCGTAATACCTAAAGGTTCAAACCAGCGTTTAAAATTTAAATAATGCTGCTCTGCTAAAATTTCGGTGGGTGCCATTAACGCAACTTGCCAATCTGCTTCTAATGCGTGACATGCTGCAACCGCTGCAACTAAAGTTTTTCCAGCCCCTACATCACCTTGTACCAAACGCAGCATAGGTTGATGTTGTTTTAAGTCGTTTAAAATTTCTTTTGATACACGTTTTTGTGCGTTGGTCATTTGAAAAGGTAAAGCTTCTAGCAGCTTTTTTGCAAGCACTTTACTACTCGGAAAAGCAGGTGAAGCAATTTGACGAATATAAGCACGTCGAGTAAGAAGACTAATTTGATGTGCGACCAGCTCTTCAAAAATAAGACGTTGCTGCGCAGGATGAGAGCCTTGAGCCAGTTGGATCATATTGGCATCAACTGGCGGCTCGTGAATGTAATGTAAAGCTTCTTTGAGTGCATACCCATTTGTATATTGTTTAGGGAGTAACTCGGGTAAGGCATCACTATGATGCTTCAACGCTTGTTTAACATATTCGCGTAATTTAGCTTGTGTTAGGCCATCGGTACTTGGATAAATTGCTGTGAGCTGCGTTTTTGGTAGTGGTGTATGTTCATTAATAAGTTGAATTTCTGGATGATAAAGCTCAAGCCCTCGTGCACCTACGCGAACTTCACCAAAAATACGTAAACGGTTACCAGGTTTTATTTTGTCGGTTAAATTTTTATAAATATGATAAAAGCGTAAAGTCACCTTACCAAATTCATCTTGTATTAATGCGGCCATAGATTTACGTTTACCTGGAGGGAAATCAACAGATTTGACTTCACCCTCGAGTAAATAACTACGACCAACCACCAATTGATTCATAGGAATAATGGTACTGCGATCTTCATAATCACGGGGCAGATGAAACAGCAAATCATCTGTGGTAAAAATATTTAGTTTTTCGAGTAGGGCTGCTGAAGCCGATCCAACGCCTTGTAACTGATGGACTGAAGTCATGTCCCCTCAACGAGTTCTCTATGCATATATTATTTATCGGTTATGGTAAAACATCTCAGCGTGTTGCTAAACAACTATTTGAGAAAGGACATCAAACTACCACAATTAGCCGTAGTGAAAAGACAGACCCTTATGGGACACATCTCGTACAGGATATTTTTACGCTCAATTTAAGCGAAATTGCACCTGTAGATGTAGTGTATATTTTACTTTCACCAGACGATAGTACTGTTGAAGGTTATCAGCATACTTATGTGGATAGTATTGAGCCTATTCGTCAGGCTTTAAAATCGCATCCGGTTAAAAGATTAATTGTGGTGTCATCTACGCGGGTATATGGTGAAAATTCTGGTGAAACAATTGATGATCATAGTGAGATTCACCCAAACGATGCCCAAGGGCATATCTTGCACAATATGGAATTGCTATGGCAAAAGTATTTTCCGTCACAGTGCGTGATTGTGCGTCCTACAGGGATTTATGGGGCTTCTATTGATCGCCTAAAACGAATGGCTGAGCACACGCAAACCTATCCAAATATTCACTATAGTAACCGTATTCATATTGATGATTTAGCAAGGTTTTTGGCATTTTTAGCTGATTTTGAAAAACCCCATAAAAGTTATCTTGTTGCTAATAATGCACCTGTACCTTTGCATGAAGTCTTACTGTGGTTTCAAAGTCAGTTAGATTTACCGCTACTTACCTTAGATTCAGCTCATGTGTCAGGCAAAAAAATTTATGCGAAACATTTGTTTGAGACGGGTTTTCAACTTGAGCATCCAATTTGCTTTAATGACTATTTATTATGTTTAAATGCTCATGGTACAAATTAAAATTTAGACTAAACTTTAAATAACAACAGAAATACCTGATGAGGCAGTTAAATTGCCGATAAAGATAAAAAGGTTAAAAGTGAAAAAATTTTGTTTAGCTCTCTTTTTGAGTGTAACGTCAGTTACGAGTTGGGCTGGGGATCAGGTGTGGTGTGCATATGATCCAGCGGGTACCCAAGGGGATATTACGCGCCGACTAAATGACATTCGTTTATATGCTCAGCAATATCAAGTCAAATTCAAAGTCGTTAGTTATCAAAAAGAGCAGCAAGCCATTCAAGCCTTTGATGAGGGTAAATGCTCAGGCTTAGCAGCCAGTAACTTTAATACTTATCAGTATAATCATTTTATGGGTAGTACCTCAGGTATTGGTCTTATACCTAATAACCGGACTGCACGAAATCTATTGCAGCTTTTAAATCATCCTACAATTGAGAAAAGATTAATTAATAAAGACTATGAAGCAGTCGGTATGATTCCGGTTGGAACTGCAAATATGGTCATGAAAACCAAAAAAATATCAAAAGTGGCACAGCTTAGAGGTCAAAGAATTGGAGTTCTGGCCAATAACCCGCCACAACAAGCTTTGGTGAGAAGTGTAGGTGCGCAGCCAGTATATGTTGATTTATCGAATGCGATTGCGCAATTTCAACAAAATAAAATCGATATTATGCCAGCGCCTGTTTATGGTCTTTTGCCTTATAACCTACAGAAAGATTTTGGGTCAGAGACTCAGGTGATTAATTTTCCTCTGGCGTATTTCGGGGTAAATTTAATTATTAAACCCCAAGCTTATCCAGCCAATTTTGGACGAAAAATTCGGGCTTGGTTTGTTCAAAATAGTCAATTATTAACGAATCGAGCTATACAATGGGAAAATCATTTACCAGCCTATTATTGGGTTGATGTTTCTTTTTACGAAAAGCAGAGCTATGACATTATGGTGGCAAAAATACGCAATCAATATGTCCGCTCCGGTTATTACGATGCCTACTTTGTGGAGCTAATGAAACGCTTACGTTGTATTGATGATCCGCGTTACTTTGAATGTCCAATGAGTAGATAAAATAAAAGGCAACTTAAGTTGCCTTTTATTTTGCATGAAGACTTTAAGCTTTTTTACGTTTTAAACGGCGTTTGGCTTGCTGAGAAGCCATTGCTTCAAGAGCTTCTTTTAACTCTTCATCAGTAAAGGTTGTGATGTGTTGCAACATTTGTAATGTTACTTCATCAAGCACTAACTGCGCGCCTGCTGCCATTTGACGGAAATTATCATCAAACTCGATTTGGCCTTGGTCATTCGTTCGAATGTAGTTTTGTTGAGTTAAAACTTTGATAAAGCTTTGGAACAATGCTTTGTCAAAGAATTCAGGAGAGTTAAACTCATAAAGAACTGATAAACGTTGGCCTAATAAATGACTTAATTCTTCAACTTGTTTTGCTGAAATATTGCCTGAACCACGCTGAGTGATTAAAGCTAAAGTCATGTAATAACGTTCAAGGCTTTGTTTAACAGGTGTTGCTAATACAACAAGCTGATTATGCTCTTCAGTATTTGGTGCAGAGCTAATTAAATTGCCTTCGTCATCTTGTTGAATAAGATTTGATTGAACCAATGCATCTGCATATTGCTCAATCTGTTCTTTAAGTTCGCTACTTTTCCATTTAAGGAATAGTTCGGCTTTTAAGAATGGATAAAGCGTATAGATAACATTGCTTAAATCAGCACGGCTAATTTTCCCGTTATGTTCAACAAGAGATGCAATCAATGAAGGTAAAACGAATGCATGCAAAATGTTATTACGGAAATAGGTGAGGAGAACCGCTTGGTTATCTTCAATCGCAATAATGTCACCAAGGGCATGCTGTACGCGCTTAATGAGTTTAAGCTTTAAGCCATAAGCAATAATTTCTTTGCCAGATAGCGGCGTTACTTCTGTGCGCTGATCGTAAGGGAAATTTGATGCTAAATTGCGGTAAGCTTCAAGCTGCTTAATACAGATTTCTTCATCAAGCGTATGCTTTGGTGTTGCAAGCAAAATAATTGAAAGTAAAGAAACCGGGTTAATCACTACCGCACGGTTAATATTTTCTAAAATCGCATTTGCAGAACTGTTTACTGCTTCTGAAACAGCAGGTGGCACTGGGTCATCGTTCTTTTCAATATAAACGTTCTCAGCATTATGCTGTTTAAGCAAGTCATCTAGAAAAACAGGTTCACCAAAGTTAACGTGTACTTTACCGAAAATACGTTCAATTTTTCGGAGTGTTTTTAAAATACCAAAAATAGACTCGGCTTCTTTTGGCTTACCTTGCATTTCGCCTACATAGGTTGAACCTTCCATAAGGCGCTCATAACCAATGTAAGTTGGCACAAATACAATCGGCTTGGCACGGCCACGTAAATGACTATGGACTGTCATTGCGAGCATGCCGGTTTTCGGTGGTAATAAGCGGCCTGTACGCGAACGTCCACCTTCAATAAAGTATTCAAGTGGTGTGTTGCGAGAAAGAATACTATATAAATATTCTTTAAATACAGAAGTATAAAGACCATTGCCACGGAAAGAGCGGCGAATAAAGAAGGCACCGCCACCACGTAAAAGCTGACCAACGAAAGGTAAGTTTAGGTTGTCGCCTGCAGCAATATACGGAACCATCAAGCCACGTTTATAAATCACATAAGACAGTAGTAAGTAGTCAATGTGGCTACGGTGACATGGTGTGTAAACAATTTCATAGTCTTTTGCAAGCTCTCGGACAGTACTGAAGTTATGAACTTCTACGCCGTCATAAAGCTGAGTCCATAGACGTGTTAATGCCAAATCTGCAAAACGTACTGCTGAGTGAGAATAATCAGATACGATTTCATTCACATAACCAATCGCACGACGCTCTGCTTCAAGCATGCTGATTTTACCGCGAATACTTTCGCGTCGAATGGCTTCTTGAACATCACGAGACTTTAATACCGACTGCATGACATTGCGGCGGTCTGATAAGTCAGGGCCTAAGACAACTTCACGTTGGCGATCAAGGTAGTCATTTAAAGTGCTAACAATATAAGTCGCTGGCGAAAGGTTCGGATAATGCTTCTGAGCATATTCAACGAGGTCACGTAAAGACTGTGGTTCATGGAATTCCAAATAAGATTGGCGACCATGTAAACCAATATTTACAAGCTGTTTAACTGTACTTGGTGTTGCCCATGTATCTGAGAATAACAACTTAAACCAAGAGTCTTCTTTATCTGGAGAACGGCCCCATAAAACGGTTACCGGAACCAGTTCTATGTCGAGTTCAGGATTTGCTTGTAAAACTTCGATCAGTTTAATTAAACGTGGCGGAAAAGCATGAGGAGGGGGATTCAGTAGGTTATTTTCATCATTGTGTTGTAAAAATAAAACTGAAGCTTTTTCCTGATGAGTACCGATGACTAATGGATCTAGCGCTGGCTTTAAATTTAAGCGACGAGTTTCTCCATCCACCACTAAAGCATTACTGCGAGAATGATTTTGCAAGACATAGCACACTACTTTTTGGCGCTCGGTCTTTGCTTCTGTTTCTGTTGTTTCTGATACTGGTTCAGTAGGAACTTCCCCAAGAACATGTGGTGTTACCACGAGGTCAAGTAGTTTACTCGAAAGCCGACGATACATTTGACCAAACCCACTCTTGGACATAAGAACTCCTACTTCTTAAAGACAAATCCCGGCACCAAAGGCAGAGGGTAAATATTTTGCGGTATTTATTAAAAAAAACAATATGCTATTTTCTGATAAATTATAATTCTTTTGGCATTTTTTATCGTTAAAAATCGTATTTTTAGCTGTTTTAAAGGCAATGTTTGTCAGAAGTTGACTGATTGTTCCATGTACAAATAGTTTTTTATGGCACAATAGATTCTACACATCTGTCCTTTAATACCAATTTTGCCTGCAATATGAAGGTATCTCTCATGAATGCGTTAACCCAAGAACTGGTTGAGCTGCTCACTTTAGAAAAGCTTGAAGAAAATATTTACCGTGGAATTAGCCGTAATTTGGTCGGTAAACGTGTTTTTGGAGGTCAGGTTCTCGGTCAAGCATTACGTGCTGCTTCTTACACAACTGATCGTCCTGCGCATTCTCTGCATGCCTACTTTTTATATGGTGGTGATATTAATGCTCCAATCATCTATGAAGTAGACCGTTTGCGTGATGGCAAAAGCTTTGTCAGCCGTCAAGTTCGGGCAATTCAGCATGGACGAGTTATTTTCTCGGCAATGGTGTCTTTTGCTAACCCTGAAGAAGGCTTGAACTATCAGCATCCAGAACCAGATTACCCAGCTCCTGAAGCGCTAAAATCGGAAAGTGAGTTGAAAGAAGGTATCCTGAATTTTGTACCGGAAAATGTTCGTGCAAGTTTTATGCGTGAGCGTCATGTTGAAATCCGTCCGATTGATCCAGTCAATCCATTTCAACCACAACCGGAAGCGCCTTTTAATGCGCACTATATCCGTACCCATGACCGTATTCCAAAACAGCTGGATGACATTTCATTGCATCAAGCAATTGTAGCGTTTTACTCAGACTTTACTTTGATGACAACAGCTTTAAGACCACATGGCTTAAGTTATATTTCTCCAAGTTTGCAATGTGCCAGTATTGATCATGCGATTTATTTCCATCGCCCACTTCGTGCTGATGAATGGATGCTCTATGACATGGAAGCTACAGTTAGTGCGGCTTCTCGCGGTTTAAACTTTGGCCGTATGTGGCAAAATGGCCAACTCGTATGTAGTACGGTGCAAGAGGGTTTGATGCGTTTACGGGAAATTGAAACTCAATAAATAACGATGAGCCATCTGAAAAGATGGCTTTTTTATTTTTAATTGAAACGATGTGACAAAAAATTGCTCGAATGAAAAGCAAGCTCATGTCATATTTACAAAAGGATTGCCTACTGAAAAAAATAATGTTGATATGAACTTAAATACACAAATTCTGATTGCTGCCATTTTAGGTTTAGCCTTTGGCTTCCTACTTACCATGTATCCGGACACTGCTTTTGTAAAGCACAGTTTATATGGATTAGGCATATTAAGTAGTGTTTTTATTGGGCTACTTAAAATGTTGTTGGTGCCATTAATTTTTAGCTCCATTGTGGTTGGAGTTTCAAATTTGCAGGCAGGTGGACAATTAGGCCCAGTTTGGAAAATCACATTCTTGTGTTGTATCACCACCACCACCTTGGCCTTAATTTTAGGTATTAGCTGTGCTCATTTGTTTGAGGTCGGGCGAGGTGTAGATATTTCAATTTTTCAGGCATCTATGCAAAGCTATCAAACACCAGATAGTTTAAACCCGGCAACTTTCTTCACTAATTTTATTCAAAATACTTTAATTAACCCATTTAAAGCTTTTAGTGACGGGAATGTTTTAGCTGTCGTCGTGTTTGCTCTATTTGTGGGTGTCGCTTTAGTTCATGGTGGCGAACGTTTTAAAAGTATTCGGGTATTGAGTCATCAGTTTTTTGAAATGATGATGATGTTAGTAGGTTGGGTAATGAAATTGGCGCCGTTAGGTATTTTTGCCTTACTCGCTAAATTAATGGCTACCGAAGACATTTCAGTATTAAGCCGATTGGCGGAGTTTGCTGCTGTAGTAACAGGTACTACTATTTTTCATGGCGCTGTTGTTTTACCGCTACTGCTTTGGATTTTTGGTCGTATGAGTCCTTGGACTTTCTTCAAAGGCACACGTACAGCTTTAATTACCGCATTCGCAACGAGCTCTAGCTCTGCCACTATGCCGCTGAGTATGAAATGCGCACAGGAAAACTTGGGTGTTCGTCCTCAAACCGCGGGTTTTGTGATTCCATTGGGTACACAGCTCAACATGGATGGCACAGCTTTATATGAAGCTGCTGCCGCGCTCTTTGTGGCAAATCTAGTTGGACTAGACTTAAACCTGACACAACAAATTGTAGTGTGCCTAACCGCAATGATCGCATCACTTGGAGCACCAGGGATTCCAAGTGCGGGTATGGTTACCATGATTATGGTATTACAGTCTGTGGGTTTACCTGCCGAAGCAATTGCGATTTTACTTCCAATCGATCGTTTACTCGATACGGTAAGAACGGTTGTAAATGTGCAGGGAGATATGATGATTAGTGTGGTAGTAGATCGATATACCAAAGATAAAGATATCATTATCTAATCTCTAATAATCTCTAAATAAAAAAGCAGGATTTATATCCTGCTTTTTTATTTTAAGCTGCTTGTAATTCAGCTCTTTTGGCTGCCGGCGACTGCGATAAATAACTTACCGCATCTTCAGTGCTGCCTTCTTTAACTGGATCATACCACGGCATGAGGTAGTCAATTTGCTGAGCAATAAGCCAGATTGGGTTTGGTAAAACCTGATTATCTTTTCGGCTAATTTTATACCATTCTAGAGCAACCCAAGCTGGGAAAAATCTAGATTTGGCAGCATCAGCAAAACGTGGATCTTGCTTCATAATATGTGCAGCGCCGTCTACCCATAGCCCTAACACAAGCACAATTACTGCAAGACTTAAATAATAGCGCGGGATATAACCGCCTCCTAAATGGCGATATAAATCGAAAGCAACCGTGCGGTGTTCAATTTCTTCTGAACCATGCCATTTCACCAAGTCTACCATTTCTGGATCTGCGCCTAACTCTTCCCAACGTTTGTTATAAAGCGCATATTTACCTAGGACACATGTCATGTGCTCAACTGTCGCGATAACACCTAAACGAAATAAATCCCATTGCTCTTGCAGGAATTGCGGAACTTCTTTGTCAAAAGGCTTATCTGCCAAAGCAGTGGTAAATAGATAATTCATAATGTCCAGATTTCTCTGGATATCAATATTGCGTGCACTTAAATATTCTTTATTGGCAGAAGTGTGTGCGTTTGCATGCATTGCTTCTTGGCGAATAAATGCTTGTACATCCTGTTTAAGTTTTTCATCAGTAATACGAGGTAAAACCTTGTTATAGAGCCGGCAAAACCAGAACTCTCCAGCAGGCAAGATATTGTTAATTTCATTAATAAAATAACTTGCAAATGGTTGGTTTGGAATCCAGTCTACAGGGGTATCTTTCCAGTCAAATTTTACCTTGCGTGGAAGAATTTTATAATCAATAGAAGAACCTAAAGCCTTATTCTTCAAAAAAGATAGCAATTTCATCATTTAGTCCTGATTTTTAACTCGATGAAGTTATGATGAGTATAAAAAAAGCCCCTACATTTGTGTTTAGCAATAGGGGCCAATTGAATATAAATTTAATGAAGAAATTGTATCTGTTTTGACGATTTACTCTTCTGCATCCTCATCGCTTGCTTCTGGGATTGCATCTACGTCAAATTCTGGCTCTTGATTAAGCGTAAAGTGCAGACGTCCAGCCATCACGCTTGCTAGCTCTTCTAAACCTAGTTTGTTTAATGAAGAAAAAAGCTGAATCGAGAAATCAAGCTTCATTTTTTTCAGTTGCTGTTTAACTTCGAGCAAGACTTTGTTCGCTGGACCGCGGTTCAGTTTATCTGCTTTAGTTAAAAGAATATGAACAAATAAATGGCGTGAATAAGCCCACTCTAGCATCATCATGTCAAAGTGCTGTAAAGGGTGGCGAATATCCATGAGTAAAACCAAACCTTGTAAGCTTTTACGATGGATTAGATAGTTTTCTAATTCTTTTTGCCATACACGTTTCATATCTTCTGGTACGGCTGCATAACCATAACCAGGAAGGTCAACTAAGCGTTGATCTGGATTACCTAGGCTGAAAAAGTTAATCATTTGTGTGCGCCCAGGTTTTTTGGAGGCACGTGCAAGCTGTTTCTGGTTTGTTAATGCATTAATTGCGCTAGATTTTCCTGCATTTGAACGTCCGGCAAACGCAATCTCGTAGCCACTATCTTCAACACATAGTGCCAATTTCGGAGCACTCATTAAAAATTCAGCTTGGCGTAACCAGTTTAGAGATTGCACAGCATAAGCTGTAATCGCTGGATCCGGTTTCTTTTCATAACTGATCTTTTGCTTGGGTGCGAGTCTGGCTTTGGTGTCTTTCGATTTTTCACTACGACGCATAAAAAATAACTTTTTAAATGAGAGGGCTCGCGCCTAGTATAAAGGAGCTTGGTTATTCTTGCTAATGTTCAGTAAGCTTGCTTAAAAAGATAAATAGAATTACGGGCTCTAGAGTTGCAAAAAGGCGATAGGGGAATGATCTGAAGCAGATTTTGGCTGTTGTAAAACTTCACCTAACGTATATTGATCTAAACTTTGATAAAAGCTTTCCAAAGCTTGATCAAGAATACCTTTTAAACCGCAATGGGAGCGCAAAACACAAGGCGGTGTATTGCATTCAACAATTTGGTGGTCACCTTGTAAAATTCGGACAATTGTTCCAAGTTTTAAATCTAAAGCTTTTGGATTTAATCGAATTCCACCACCTTTGCCGCGAATGGTAATAATCCACTCTTGTTTACCCATAAAATGGACAACCTTCACAAGATGATTTTGCGAAACATATAAATCTTGAGCGATTTCTGCAATCGTGTACGGCGCATCACTTGGACGAGCGACATACATTAATATTCGCAAAGCATAATCGGTAAATTTATTAAGTTGCATGATCACCAAAAACTAAAGGTTAAGAGGTTGATCATCTTAGCCTGAAAGTCTAAAGAATAAAACTTTCAGGCTAGAGCTTTTTAAGTTACAGCGTTAAAGGAGCTGAAACTTGTACTTGATCACCAACTCTATAGTGCTCAAGCAAAATGTTTGAAACAGAGAACTCTGTATGGTCTTCTTCTGGTTGAACATCAAAATGATAAGTATTGTCCTCTTGAGCCTCTGTGAACTTAAATGCTTTTGGTTGTTCAAGCTGTTGGTTAGGTACTTGAACTTTTACAGAGATAAAAGCATTTGCTGGGCTGGTGAGTACATCTTCATGATCAGTTGCCTTTAAAGTAAAGCGTTTGCCAGACTCAAGTGGGTCAATTTGCGTAATTTCAAATGAACGCCAGCCAGCCCATCCACCTTTCAAGCTTTCAAGTTGTTCATATTTTTGTTTTTCAACACCAATTAAGATATCTGCCAACTGTAAATAAGCTTGTTTCCACGCTTCAATGAGTTCTGATTCAAATGGAACATTTAAAACTTCACTAATTGAATGAAGCAAGTTGTCGCCCACAATTGCATATTGATCTGGCTGAATATCTAAACTGACATGCTTAGTGGTAATGCGTTCAACCGCTTTAGCAAGCACCGTAGGATTCTCAATATTTTCAGCATACGCGAGTACAGCTGCTGCAAGGGCACGAGGTTGGCGCAGGCTGGTCTGATCATCAAGATTAAAAACATTTTTTAATTCTGGGTTGTTATTCAACATACGCTTATAGAAGTATGTAGTTAGAGTAACACCATGTTCACGCAATACAGGTACAGTAGATTTAACGAGTTCAATTTGTTGTGGAGTCATGGCTAGACCTTAATTATCTGGCTATATAAGATGTATTTAAAATACATCTTTAAAATAATTGTAGCAATAGCTTTTTAATAAAAACCTTAAAAAATTTAAGGGATATAAAATCCCCTAAATTAATATACTGATTTAAAAATAAATTTTATTTTCCAAATAATGAGCCGAGTAGCCCCCGTACTAATTTTTGGCCAGTACTACCACCTAAGCTGCGAGCAGCACTTTTTGCAAAAGTTCCGACAATATCTTGAGTAAGTTTAGCTCTTTCACGCGCCGCACGTTCCTCTTCTTTTTGCTGTTCACGTGCTAGACGCTCTTGTTCTTTTGCTTGTTGTTTCGCTAAGGTTTCCTGTTCTTTTGCTTGCTGTTTTGCGAGTTCTGCATCTTGTTTTTGCTGTTCCCGTTCAGCCACTTTGTTTTGGAGCATTTCATAGGCACTATCACGATCTACAGCTTGTTCATAAACCCCGGCAATAATACTTTGCGAAATTAAGGTCTGACGCTCTTCTGGAGTGATAGGCGTAAATGAAGAGTAAGGAGGCATAACCCAACCACGTTCTACAATTTGAGGTGTACCTTGTTCATCTAGACAACTAATCAGTGCTTCACCTACACCGAGCTCGGTAATTGCTTCATCTACTTTAAAATCGGGATTAGAGCGGAATGTGTCTGCTGCTGTTTTTACTGCTTTTTGATCTTTAGGAGTAAAGGCACGTAAAGCATGTTGTACACGGTTGCCGAGTTGCCCTAAAACACTTTCTGGTAAGTCGAGCGGGTTTTGGGTAATAAAATAAATTCCCACACCTTTAGAACGAATTAAACGTACAACTTGTTCAATTTTTTCTTGTAAAGCTTGACTGGCGTTGTCGAATAACAGGTGAGCTTCATCAAAGAAAAACACGAGTTTAGGTTTATCCATATCACCAACTTCTGGAAGCTGTTCAAATAATTCTGAAAGCATCCATAACAGGAAAGTAGCATATAGCTTAGGTGTATTCATGAGCTTGTCAGCCGCAAGAATATTGATATAACCATGCCCATTTGCGTCGGTTTGTATAAAGTCCAGAATATTTAAAGCTGGCTCTCCGAAAAACTGTTCTCCACCTTGGTCGGCAAGAGCAAGGAGATTACGTTGAATAGCGCCTAAGCTGGCTGGAGATAAGTTGCCATATTCGGCTTTAAACTCAGCTGCATGTTCACTTACAAAAGTGATCATGGCTTTTAAATCTTTAAAGTCGACCAGAAGTAACCCTTGGTCGTCTGCAATACGGAATACGGCAGATAAAACACCTTCTTGGGTGTCATTTAAGTTGAGTATACGTGCTAATAAAATTGGTCCAATTTCAGAAATAGTGGTTCGAATAGGGTGGCCTTGCTGGCCAAATAAATCCCAAAAAACAACTGGATTGGCTGCAAATGGAACACTGTCGATCTGTAAAAGCTTTAAGCGTTCATTAAATTTATCCGAAGCTTCACCAGCTTTTGCGAGGCTTGAAACATCACCTTTTGCGTCGGCAAGAAAGACGGGAACGCCGATTCGAGAAAAACTCTCTGCGAGCACCTTTAGGGTGACTGTTTTACCTGTACCGGTCGCACCTGCAATCAGGCCGTGCCGGTTGGCAAATTGGGAAAGTAAAAAAATTTCTTTTGATGTGTCGTTAATATTTTTTGCAATAACAATCGGTGTACCCATATATTTTTATCCCTTAGTGTGAGCCACTATTGATGTTGTCGTTTTACATTTGTTTCAGAGCATTTTCGATATCTTGAATTAAATCTTGTGGATCTTCTAGCCCTATACAGAAGCGAACCAACAAACCTTGTTGTAAATGTGTATTTTCAAGTTTTCTCATCATTTTTAAATCATAAAGCATGACGAGACTCACCGGTCCTCCCCAACTAAAACCAAGTTTGAATAACTTAAGAGCATCACAAAAACGGCGTACTGCTGAAATATCATAATCAGATTTGAACACAACACTCACTAAGCCTGCACTTCTACCTGTTGAGCAAATTTCTTGCCAGTATTGATGACCAGGTGAAGCTTTATCGCTTGGATGTAGAACTTGTGCAAACTGAGATTGTTCTTTTAACCATGTCAGTAGGGTTTTAGCATTATTCGATTGTTGCTCATACCTTAATGACATATGCGCAAGACTACGTTGAATTTGGGCGGTATCATCACCAGATACCGAAATCCCTAAAATGGCATGCATTCGGAACAAACGGTGATGTAACTTCTCATCACGAGTTACCACACTTCCCATTAAAATATCGCCACCACCACTTGGATATTTGGTAAGCGCATGAATGGTTAAATCCACTGATAAATGCTCATCGGAAAAATCAAAAGCATTAAAGGCGAGGCCAGCTCCCCAAGTATTATCTAGTGCAGTTAAAACGCCATGTGCTTTTGCTTTTTTTACTAGCGCTTTGAGATCTGGAAATTCAAGAGTGACAGAACCTGCTGCTTCTAACCATAGCAACTTGGTTTTATCAGAAGGTTGGAAACTTGAGACATCAATCGGGTTATAAACTTGAACATTAATTCCATATTGATCTTTTAAGTAGTTTAGGTGTTCCAGATTCGGACCATATATGTTGTCTGGCACCCAAACTTCGTCACCTGTTGCTAACACAGCAGAATTTACGAGATTAATCGCAGATAACCCGCTTGGAGCAAGTAGGCAGTATAAACCACCCTCAATTTGAGCAATATTGTCGCCTAGTGTAAATGTCGTAGGCGTACCGTGGGTGCCATAACTAAAGTCATAAGGATCGGTCCAGTGACGGTCAAAAAGGTGCGAAGTCGATTTAAAAATAATAGTTGATGCACGAAATAAGGGAGGTTGCACGGTTTCAATAAATTGAGGTGCTTTTCGTGGTGCATGAATGAGTTGGGTTTGGAAATTGTTATGCTTTTTCATGGGGCGCTGTACTTTACATAATGAGATTAGATTAAGAGAAAACTTACTTAACTGCTAGATTTTTGATTATTTCTAAGATGTTTCGTTACTAGTGTAACATTCACTAAAACTTGGCTTTATTTTTGCAAAGATCAAACCAATATTCTAACAACAATAGGTTTAAGCGCATGAAGTCGCATTTACGTGTTCACTATTTTCAACATATTGCTGGCGAAGGTTTTGGAAGCTGCTATTCATTCTTAAAAGCACACCATGCAACGATAACAGCTACAGAGTTTTTTGCACTTCCAGTTGATCTCCCTTTGGAAATAGAAGCATTGCCACACATTGAAGATGTGGATTTGCTACTTATTATGGGGGGAACCATGAGTGTAAATGATGAGGCAAATTATCCATGGTTAAAAATAGAAAAAAGATGGATACGTCGTTATTTGGCGGCGGGAAAGCCTGCGATAGGACTTTGTCTCGGAGGCCAACTTATTGCCAATGCACTAGGAGCCGCCGTTAGTAGAAACCGTTATCAAGAATTGGGATGGTCGACCGTACAAAGGGTGCCGAATTTACCTAAAGAAAGCTTTTTATTACCAGAAAAAATAAATGTAATGCAGTGGCATAGTGAAACTTTTGAGATTCCTAAAGGTGCGATTCATTTAGCAGAGAACTCAGTTTGTCGTAACCAGATGTACCAAATTGGTTCAAATGTTCTTGGTTTTCAATTTCATCCAGAAATGACACCGAAGGTATTAAATCTTCTTTTAGAGAACGAACAAGAGCTTTCTATTTTTAAAGGTGAGTATGTTCAATCTTTAGATGAACTACATCATTGCGACATCCAAAAGTTTGAACAAGGCAATCAACTTTTAAACAGGGCAATAGAGTTCGTGGTCAATCAATAAAAAATATAGAGTTGATGAGAAAAAGGATGAATTGAGCAGAAAATAGAAAAAGAGAATTGCATAAGACTTAAACAATCGTTATAATGAGCGACCCTCAAGAAGAGGGCATTTACTGCGAAGAAAGTAGTAAATGTGCATTACAGTCGTGGCATCGATCACGACCTTGGTGATTATCACTGCCTTTGACACTTACCAGATAGGTGAGATGCGTCAAAGGTGATTCTTTATATATTTGGCTTGGAGTTTACTGGTATGTCTAACCAGAGAATTCGTATCCGTCTTAAGTCTTTTGATCATCGTCTGATTGATCAATCTGCTCAAGAGATCGTAGAAACCGCTAAGCGTACCGGCGCACAAGTGTGTGGTCCAATTCCGATGCCTACTCGCATCGAACGCTTCAACGTTCTTACTTCACCGCACGTTAACAAAGATGCGCGTGACCAGTACGAAATCCGCACCTACAAACGTTTGATCGACATCGTTCAACCTACAGATAAAACTGTTGATGCATTGATGAAGTTAGATCTTGCAGCTGGTGTTGATGTTCAGATCGCTTTGGGTTAAGGCTTTCGGTTAATTAACGATTAGTTAATTAGGCCGCTTTTTTAGAGGTTTATGCACATGGCTATTGGTTTAGTCGGTCGCAAATGTGGTATGACTCGCATCTTTACAGATGCTGGTGTTTCTGTACCTGTTACAGTCATCGAAGTCGATCCAAACCGCATTACGCAAATCAAAACACTTGAAACTGATGGTTATCAAGCTGTTCAAGTAACTACTGGTGAACGTCGCGAGTCTCGCGTAACTAACGCTCAAAAAGGTCACTTCGCTAAAGCGGGTGTTGCTGCTGGTCGTTTAGTTAAAGAGTTTCGTGTTACTGAAGCTGAGCTTGAAGGCCGTGAAGTTGGCGGTACTATTGGCGTTGATTTGTTCACAGTTGGTCAAATTGTTGACGTAACTGGTCAATCAAAAGGTAAAGGTTTCCAAGGTGGTGTTAAACGTTGGAATTTCCGTACCCAAGATGCTACTCACGGTAACTCTGTTTCTCACCGTGTTTTAGGTTCTACAGGTCAAAACCAAACTCCTGGACGCGTGTTCAAAGGCAAAAAAATGGCTGGTCACTTAGGTGATGAACGCGTAACAGTACAAGGTCTTGAAATCGTATCTGTTGACACTGAACGTTCAGTTTTGGTTGTTAAGGGTGCAATTCCTGGTGCAACTGGCGGTGACGTTATCGTACGTCCTACCATCAAGGCCTGAGGGGAAATACCGTGAATTTAAAAACTGTTTCCGGCTCTGCTGTTGAATTGTCTGAAGTAGCTTTCGGACGTGAATTTAACGAAGCTCTTGTACACCAAGTTGTTACTGCTTACTTAGCAGGTGGTCGTCAAGGTACTCGTGCTCACAAATCACGTGCAGACGTTTCTGGCGGTGGTAAAAAACCATTCCGTCAAAAAGGTACTGGTCGCGCTCGTGCGGGTTCTATTCGTAGCCCAATCTGGGTTGGTGGTGGTAAAACTTTTGCTGCTCGTCCACAAGATTGGTCTCAAAAAGTAAACCGTAAAATGTATCGCGGTGCAATGCAATGTATCTTAGCTGAACTTGTTCGCCAAGATCGCCTTGTTTTAGTTGAAGAGTTCGCTGTTGCTGCTCCAAAAACTAAAGAATTGCTTGCAAAACTTAACGATTTAAATGCAGCTCGTGCTTTGATCGTTACAGATGCTGTAGATGAGAACTTATATCTTGCAGCGCGCAACCTTCCACACGTTGATGTGGTAGATGCAACTGCAATCGATCCTGTAAGCTTGATCGCGTTTGATAAAGTTGTGATGTCTGTAGCTGCTGCTAAGAAAATTGAGGTAGAACTCGGATGAACAACGAACGTATCTATCAAGTCCTAAAAGGACCAGTCTTCTCAGAAAAGGCACAAGTTTTAGGTGATACTGCTGGTGTTCAAGTATTTAAAGTAGATATCAATGCTACTAAACTTGAAATCAAAAAAGCAGTTGAAAAACTTTTTGGTGTAGAAGTTGTTAAAGTTAACACAACTATTACTAAAGGTAAGACTAAGCGCTTTGGTCGTACATTAGGACGTCGTTCTGATGTTAAAAAAGCATACGTCACCCTGAAAGCCGGCCAAGATGTTGAAATGGCTGACTTGGGCGATACCGCTGAAAGCGCAGCGGAATAAGGACGAAAATTATGCCGATTCAAAAATGTAAGCCAACGTCTCCAGGACGTCGCTTTGTAGAGAAAGTGGTTCATGACCATCTTCACAAAGGCGCGCCTTATGCACCGTTGGTAGAAGCAAAAAAACGTACTGGTGGTCGTAATAACAACGGTCACATTACTACTCGTCACGTTGGTGGTGGTCATAAGCAACATTACCGTATCGTTGACTTCAAACGTAACAAAGATGGCGTACCTGCTGTTGTAGAACGTATTGAATACGATCCAAACCGTACAGCGCATATTGCATTATTGAAATATGCTGACGGTGAGCGTCGTTATATCATTGCGCCTAAAGGCTTGCGTGCTGGTGATAAAGTACAATCTGGTAACGATGCTCCAATTCGTCCAGGTAACTGTTTACCACTTCGTAACATGCCAATCGGTTCTACACTTCATAACGTTGAACTTAAAATCGGTAAAGGTGCTCAATTAGCACGTTCTGCTGGTGCTTCTGTTCAATTGTTGGGTCGTGATGGTTCTTACGCAATCATTCGTCTTCGTTCAGGCGAAATGCGTAAAGTACACGTTGAATGCCGCGCTGTAATTGGTGAAGTTTCTAACCAAGAAAACAACCTTCGCTCATTAGGTAAAGCTGGTGCTGCACGCTGGCGTGGTGTTCGTCCTACCGTACGTGGTATGGCGATGAACCCGATTGATCACCCACACGGTGGTGGTGAAGGGCGTAACAAAGGTATTCAACCTGTAAGCCCATGGGGTCAAAAAGCTAAAGGGTACAAGACACGTACCAACAAGCGTACGACTAAGATGATTATTCGCGACCGTCGCGTCAAGTAAAGGAATCTGACTAATGCCTCGTTCTCTGAAAAAAGGCCCATTCGTCGATGCGCACTTGTTCGCTAAGGTTGAAGCGGCTGTTGCTAGTAACTCTCGCAAGCCGATCAAAACTTGGTCTCGTCGTTCGATGATCCTTCCAGACTTTGTTGGTTTAACAATTTCTGTTCACAATGGCCGTAACCACGTTCCAGTAATTGTTACTGAGCATATGGTTGGTCATAAACTCGGTGAATTCGCGCCAACTCGTACCTATCGTGGTCACGGTGTTGACAAGAAGTCTAAACGTTAATAGGTGTCATGATGGAAGTAACTGCTAAATTACGCGGTGCCGCTATCTCGGCACAAAAAGCACGTTTGGTTGCGGACTTAATCCGTGGCAAGTCTGTTGCACATGCTTTAAACATCTTGAACTTCAGCAACAAAAAAGCTGCAGTTTTAGTTAAAAAAGCATTGGAATCTGCAATTGCAAACGCTGAACACAATAACAGTTTAGATGTTGACGACCTTAAAGTTTCTACGATTTACGTTGACGAAGGCATGAGCCTTAAACGTATTATGCCACGTGCTAAAGGCCGTGCAGATCGTATTACTAAGCGTACTTGTCACATCACCGTTAAGGTAGGGGTTTGATATGGGTCAGAAGGTTCATCCAATCGGTATCCGCCTAGGTGTTGTGAAACGTCATAACGCTAACTGGTATGCGAATCCGAAACAATACGCTGAATACTTGCTTAAAGATCTTCAAGTTCGTGAGTTTTTAACTAAAAAACTTAAGAATGCGATGGTTAGCAATATTCTTATCGAACGTCCATCAGGTGCTGCTAAAGTAACAATTAGCACAGCTCGTCCTGGTATCGTAATCGGTAAAAAAGGCGAAGACATTGAAAAATTACAGCGCGAACTTACCAACATCATGGGTGTTCCAGCGCAAGTAAGCATCAACGAAATTGATCGCCCAGACTTGGACGCGCGTTTAGTTGCTGAAGCAATCGCTTCTCAATTAGAAAAACGTGTAATGTTCCGTCGTGCTATGAAGCGTGCGGTTCAAAACACTATGCGTGCTGGTGCTAAAGGTATCAAAGTTGAAGTTTCTGGCCGTTTAGGTGGTGCAGAGATCGCTCGTACAGAATGGTATCGTGAAGGTCGTGTACCTTTGCACACTCTTCGTGCGGACATCGACTATGCAACTATGCGTGCTGAAACTACTTACGGTACGATTGGTGTTAAAGTTTGGATTTTCCGTGGTGAGATTTTAGGTGGCATGAAACAAGTCATGAACCCTGCTCCTGCTGAAGAACGTCCAGCTAAACGCGGTCGTGGTCGTGGTGAAGGTCAAGAGCGTCGTGGTCGTCGCGGTGACCGTGCTGCTGACAAGGGAGAATAATCCATGTTGCAACCTAAACGTACCAAATTCCGTAAAGTGCACAAAGGCCGTAACACTGGTCTAGCACATCGTGGTAGTACAGTATCATTTGGTTCGATTGCAATTAAAGCAACTGAGCGTGGTCGTATGACTGCACGTCAGATTGAAGCTGCACGTCGTACCATTAGCCGTCGTATTAAACGTGGTGGTAAAATCTTCATTCGCGTATTCCCGGACAAACCAATTACCGAAAAACCATTAGAAGTTCGTATGGGTAACGGTAAAGGTAACGTGGAATATTGGGTTTGTGAGATCAAACCAGGTAAGATCCTGTACGAAATTGAAGGTGTGAACGAAGACTTGGCACGTGAAGCTTTTGCTTTAGCTGCTGCTAAACTTCCGTTTAAAACCACTATCGTGACTCGGACGGTAATGTAATGAAAACTAAAGATCTACGTGAAAAATCGGTAGAAGAGTTGAAAGCTTTGCTTGATGAGCAACAGCTTAACCAATTCCGTCTTCGTATGGCGAAAGCAACTGGTCAGTTGGGTAAATCGCACGAAGTGCAAGTTGCTCGTAAGACAATTGCTCGTATTAAGACACTCCTTACCGAAAAACAGGGGAACGGACAATGAGTGAAAAAACAGTCCGCACGTTAACCGGCAAAGTAGTAAGCGACAAAATGGACAAATCTATTGTTGTCCTTATCGAACGCCGCGTTCAACACCCGTTGTATGGCAAATCAATTCGCCGTTCAACTAAGTTACACGCTCATGATGAGAACAACGTTGCTAAAATTGGCGATGTTGTAACCATTAAAGAAAGCCGCCCAATTTCTAAAACTAAAGCTTGGACTTTAGTGGAAGTAGTTGAAGCAGCTGCTGAGTAATTCGACGTTCTTGTTGCATCATCGGTCAATTTCGAGTACTCTTTGAGCCTTTCGAAATTGTGACCGGTGATGCTCGGTTTTGGAGTAGGGCAATGATTCAAACCGAAACTATGCTCGACGTAGCAGACAACAGTGGTGCTCGCCGCGTACAATGTATTAAAGTACTTGGTGGTTCACATCGTCGTTATGCTTCTGTTGGCGACATTATTAAAGTTACTGTAAAAGAAGCTATTCCACGCGCACGTGTTAAAAAAGGTGACGTGATGAATGCAGTTGTAGTTCGTACTAAGTTCGGCATTCGTCGTCCAGATGGTTCTGTGATCCGTTTTGATGATAACGCTGCAGTTATTTTGAACAACAACAAAGCTCCGATTGCGACTCGTATCTTCGGACCAGTGACTCGTGAACTTCGTACTGAACAGTTCATGAAAATCATTTCATTGGCTCCTGAAGTTCTATAAGAGGCAATCATGGCTAAGATTAAAAAAGGCGATCAGGTTATCGTGATCGCAGGTAAAGAAAAAGGCAAACAGGGTACTGTTTTGTCTGTTTCTGAAGACCGCGTTAAGGTTGAAGGCCTTAACTTAGTGAAGAAGCATCAAAAGCCGAATCGTGTAACTGGCGCTGAAGGCGGTATCGTTACTCAAGAAGCTTCGCTTCATATCTCAAACGTGGCAATTTTAAATGCTACAACCCAGAAGGCTGACCGTGTTGGTTACCAAGTGATTGATGGCGTGAAAACTCGCGTTTACAAATCAACTGGTGAATCAGTGGCGGTAGCGAAGTAATAGGTTGAAAAGGCAATGGCCAGACTTAAAGCACGTTACAACGACGAACTTAAAGCGAAGTTACAAGAAGAACTTAGCATTAAGAATGTGATGGAAATTCCTCGCATCACAAAAATCACTCTTAACATGGGTGTAGGCGCAGCAGCTACTGATAAGAAATTATTAGACGGCGCTGTAGCTGACATGCAATTAATTGCTGGTCAAAAACCAGTAGTTACTCTTGCACGTAAATCTATCGCTGGTTTCAAAATCCGTGATGGTTGGCCAATTGGTTGTAAAGTTACTTTACGTGGCGACCAAATGTACGAATTCTTGGACCGTTTGATCTCTATCGCAATCCCTCGTATCCGTGACTTCCGTGGTTTCTCAGCGAAATCTTTCGACGGTCGTGGTAACTACTCAATGGGTTTGAAAGAGCAAATCGTTTTCCCTGAAATCGATTTCGACAAGATTGATCGTATTCGTGGTATGGATATTACTATTACTACGACTGCTCGCACCGATGACGAAGGCCGTGCGCTTATGCGTGCATTCGGCTTCCCGTTCAAATAAGAGGTCGATATGGCTAAGAAAGGTATGATTAATCGCGAATTGAAACGCGAAAAAACTGTTGCTAAATACGCTGCAAAACGTGCTGAATTAAAAGCTACTATTGCAAATGTAAATGCGAGCGACGAAGAACGTTTCGAAGCGATGTTAAAGTTACAAGCATTGCCACGTAATGCATCTCCGGTACGTCTTCGTAACCGTTGTGGTTTAACTGGTCGTCCTCATGGTTACTTCCGTAAGTTCGGTTTAAGCCGTAACAAATTACGTGACACAGTAATGCAAGGTGATGTACCAGGCGTTGTTAAGGCAAGCTGGTAAGGAGCGACTAAATGAGTATGCAAGATACCGTTGCCGACATGCTAACACGTGTTCGTAACGCACAAATGGCTAAGAAACAAACTGTTTCTATGCCGTCTTCTAAGTTGAAAGTTGCTATTGCAAACGTACTTCAACAAGAAGGTTATATTTCAAACGTAGAAGTTGCTCAAGAAGAGACAAAATCTACTTTGACTATTACTTTAAAATATTTCGAAGGCAAGCCAGTTATCGAAATGGTTAAGCGCGTAAGCCGTCCAGGCCTTCGCCAATACCGTGGTAAAGATAAACTTCCAAGCGTTAAGCAAGGTTTAGGTATTGCAATTGTTTCTACAAGCAAAGGCATCATGACTGATCGCGCTGCACGTGCTGCGGGCATCGGTGGTGAAGTTATTGCTTTTGTTTCTTAATAGGTGATTCCTCATGTCTCGTGTGGCTAAAGCCCCAGTAACTGTACCAAATGGTGTAACAGTTACTCAGAACGGCCGGCAGGTCGAAGTGAAAGGCAGCAAAGGTACATTGTCTTTCAACCTGCATGCGCTGGTCGAGCTAAAACAGGAAGAAGGTAAACTTCAACTTGCTCCAGCTAAAGAATCGAAAGATGCTTGGATGCAAGCTGGTACTGCTCGCGCTGTATTGAATAACCTTGTTAAAGGTGTTAGCGAAGGCTTCGAACGTAAGTTGCAGCTAGTTGGTGTTGGTTATAAAGCTGCGGTTAAAGGTACAGTTGTAAACCTTAACCTTGGTTACTCACACCCAATTGACTACGCTTTACCTGAAGGTGTAACAGCGGAAACTCCAACTGCTACTGAAATCATTTTGAAATCAGCAAACAAGCAGTTGTTAGGTCAAGTAGCGGCAGAAATCCGTGTATACCGTTCTCCTGAACCATATAAAGGTAAAGGTGTTCGTTATTCGGATGAAGTCATTCTTCGTAAAGAAGCTAAGAAGAAATAAGGCGCGAGGTTCTTATGAACGAAAAGAAACAATCCCGTTTGCGTCGTGCGAAAAGCACACGCTTGCACATCCGTGCATTGGGTGCGACTCGTTTGTGTGTAAACCGCACTCCGCGTCACATCTATGCTCAAGTTATTTCAGCAGATGGTGGCAAAGTTTTAGCGCAAGCTTCAACTTTAGATGCATCTTTACGTAGTGGTACTACTGGTAATATTGAAGCTGCGACGAAAGTTGGTGCTTTAATCGCAGAACGTGCTAAAGCAGCTGGCGTTACTAAAGTTGCATTTGACCGTTCTGGTTTTAAATATCATGGTCGTATCAAAGCCTTGGCTGATGCTGCTCGTGAAGGCGGCTTGGAGTTCTAATCATGGCAAAAGTTGAACAAAACGAAGGTCTCGTTGAAAAGCTGGTTGCCGTTGATCGTGTAGCCAAGGTTGTTAAGGGTGGTCGTATCTTCTCTTTCACAGCATTAACTGTTGTGGGCGATGGTAATGGTCGCGTAGGTTTTGGTCGTGGTAAAGCTCGTGAAGTTCCAGCTGCTATTTCTAAAGCACTTGAAGCTGCACGTCGTAACATGATCACTGTAGACCTTGCTGGTACTACTTTACAACACCCTGTGAATGCTCGTCATGGTGCAAGCCGTGTATACATGCAACCTGCTTCAGAAGGTACTGGCGTAATCGCTGGTGGTGCAATGCGTGCCGTTCTTGAAGCTGCAGGTGTACATAACGTACTTGCTAAATGTTATGGTTCTACTAACGCTGCTAACGTAGTAAACGCAACTTTTAAAGGTTTGCGTGATATGACTTCTCCTGAGAAAGTCGCTGCGAAACGTGGTAAATCAGTAGAAGAAATTCAAGGGTAATCAATCATGAAAACGATTAAAGTTACCCAGACTAAATCTTCTTCACATCGCTTGAAAAATCACAAGCTTTGCTTACAAGGTTTAGGTCTGCGTCGTATTGGTCATACTGTAGAAGTGCAAGATACGCCTTCTAACCGTGGTATGATCAACAAAGTCTACTATATGGTTAGTGTAGAGGAATAAGCCATGACTCTGCGTTTAAATGAGCTTGCACCTGCAGAAGGTGCAAAACGTGAACACCGTCGTTTAGGCCGTGGTATCGGTTCTGGCGTTGGTAAGACTGGTGGTCGTGGTATCAAAGGTCAAAAATCACGTAAAAGTGGTGGCGTTCGTCCAGGTTTCGAAGGCGGTCAAACAGCGATTTATCGTCGTTTACCTAAATTCGGTTTCACTAGCCAAATCGCTTTAAAAACTGCTGAAGTACGTTTGTCTGAGTTAAGTAAAGTGGAAGGCGACATCGTTAGCCTTGAAACTTTAAAAGCTGCGAATGTTGTTCGTCGCGATCAAATTCGCGCTCGTATCGTGCTTTCTGGTGAAATCACTCGTGCATTCACTGTTCAAGGTGTTGCATTGACTAAAGGCGCTAAAGCTGCAATTGAAGCAGCTGGCGGCAAAGTCGAGGAGTAATCTCGAGTGTCTATGTCTCCTAGTTCTTCAGGTCATGTCAACATGATGAAAGGTCAGCCATTTCACGTGAAATATCGTGAAATTATTCGCCGGATGAGTTTTCTAATCGGTGCATTGCTGGTCTTTCGACTAGGAGCGCATATTCCAGTACCAGGCATTAATAATGCTGCGTTAGAAAATTTATTTCATGCAAACCAAGGAACTATTCTTGGGCTATTCAATATGTTTTCTGGCGGTGCTTTAGAGCGAATGTCGATTCTTGCTTTAGGAATCATGCCTTATATTTCTGCATCAATTATTGTGCAGTTAAT
This sequence comes from Acinetobacter sp. OYA S30, assembly GCF_033599315.1. Taxonomy (NCBI): domain Bacteria; kingdom Pseudomonadati; phylum Pseudomonadota; class Gammaproteobacteria; order Moraxellales; family Moraxellaceae; genus Acinetobacter; species Acinetobacter sp. OYA S30. The sequence goes on along the minus strand of NZ_JAWVAV010000026.1, from coordinate 18,547 downwards.
GTCTACAGTGATTCCTTCTCTCGAAGCCTTGAAAAAGGAAGGGGAGCAAGGTAAACGTAAAATTAATCAATATACGCGTCAGGGTACATTATTACTTGCAGTGGTTCAGGCAGTAGGTATGTGTGCAGGTCTTATTGGACAGGGTATTACTCTATCTAGTGGTCTTGCTTTTTATATACCTGCAGTTACATCACTTGTCGCAGGAACTATGTTCTTAATGTGGCTAGGTGAACAGATCACTGAAAGAGGTATCGGTAATGGTATCTCAATGATTATTTTTGCAGGTATTGTTGCTGGTTTGCCTAAATTAATTATGCAATCAGTATCATCTGTCGATAATGGTCAAACAAGTTTAATTGGTCTTGTTATCTTTGGTCTTTTGTCTCTTGGTGTATTGGCAGCGATTGTGTTTATTGAAAAAGCACAGCGTCGTATTCCAGTAAACTATGCACAGAAGCAGCAAGGGCGTCGTATATTTACAGCTCAGCAAACACATCTACCGTTGAAAATTAATATGGCTGGTGTGATTCCTGCGATTTTTGCGAGTTCTTTACTCTTGTTCCCAGCTAGTTTGGGACAATGGGTAGGAAGTGCAGATCCGAATGCTGGTTTAATTAAACGTAGTTTACAAGATTTAGCTTTAGTATTGTCGCCTGGACAGCCTTTGTATTTGGTGCTCTTTGGTGCGTTAATTATCTTTTTCTGTTACTTTTATACGGCTTTAGTATTTAGCCCTAAGGAAGTATCAGAAAATCTAAAACGCAGCGGAGCTTATGTGCCTGGTATTCGCCCAGGTGAGCAAACTGCTCGTTACTTAGATCATATTCTTAATCGTTTGACGTTTATTGGTGCGATTTATATTACAGTCATTTGTTTGATGCCAATGATTCTACAAAGTTCTTTTGGTATTCCATTCTATTTGGGTGGTACCTCATTACTCATTGTAGTCGTTGTTGTTATGGACTTTATGGCTCAGCTACAAGCGCATTTAACTTCTCATCAATATGACAATCAAACATTAATGAGAAAAACGACTGCTCATCCTAAGGGATAAGCGCACTTAGAGGTTTCATCATGAAAGTACAAGCTTCTGTAAAGAAAATTTGTGGTAGCTGTAAAGTTATCCGTCGTAATGGGGTTATTCGCGTGATTTGTAGCGCAGAACCTCGTCATAAGCAGCGTCAAGGTTAATCTAATCAAGACCTGTTGATTTCAGTAGGCGAATTGGGTTAATATCCGCCCCTCAAGATTTTTGTGGGGCGGTTGATTATCTCTACTGCCTTTTTGGAGAAAAGTGAATGGCTCGTATTGCCGGTGTAAACATTCCGGATAACAAGCATGCTGTTATCTCCCTCACTTACATCTTTGGTATCGGTCGCCACACTGCTAAGAACATCTTAGCTGCAGTTGGTATTACTGAGACTACTAAGATCCGTGAGTTGGACGATGCACAGCTTGATGCGATTCGTGCAGAAGTTGCTAAGGTTCCTACCGAAGGTGACTTACGTCGCGAAATTTCCATGAACATTAAACGTTTAATGGATTTAGGTTGCTATCGTGGCCTTCGTCATCGTCGCAGCTTGCCTGTCCGTGGTCAACGCACCAAAACTAACGCACGTACCCGTAAAGGTCCGCGCAAACCGATTAAAAAGTAAGATTTCTGGAAGCTAAAAGATGGCTAAAGATACTCGCACACGCAAGAAGGTCACTCGTACCGTCTCTGAAGGTGTTGCACACATTCACGCGTCTTTTAATAACACCATTGTTACGATTACCGATCGTCAAGGTAATGCATTGGCTTGGGCCACCTCAGGTGGACAAGGCTTCCGTGGTTCACGTAAATCAACTCCGTTTGCTGCTCAGGTAGCTGCTGAAGTTGCTGGTAAAGCAGCTTTAGATTACGGTTTGAAAAACCTTGACGTCCTTGTAAAAGGTCCTGGTCCAGGTCGTGAGTCTGCGGTTCGTGCATTAGGCGCAGTGGGTTATAAGATTAACAGCATTACCGATGTGACTCCAATTCCTCACAACGGTTGCCGTCCACCTAAAAAACGTCGCGTGTAAGGAGAAACATTCATGGCTCGTTATATTGGTCCAAAATGCAAACTCTCTCGCCGCGAAGGGACAGACCTGCAACTTAAATCTGGCGTTAAACCATTTGACGTCAAAACTAAAAAAGCTAACAAAGCACCTGGTCAACATGGTCAGGCTCGCGGTGGTAAGCAATCTGAGTATTCACTACAATTACGTGAAAAACAAAAAGTCCGTCGTATTTACGGTGTGTTAGAGCGTCAATTTAGTAACTACTATAAAGAAGCAGCTCGTGTTAAAGGCGCAACTGGTGAGAACTTGTTGAAATTGCTTGAAAGCCGTCTTGATAACGTTGTTTATCGCATGGGTTTTGGTTCTACACGTGCAGAAGCTCGTCAGTTAGTAAGTCACCGTAGCATTACTTTGAATGGTCGTCGTGTAAACATCGCATCTATTCAAGTTAAAGCTGGTGATGTAATTGCGGTTCACGAAGGTGCTAAACAACAATTGCGTATTAAAAACGCGATTGAATTGGCTGCTCAACGTGGTATTCCAGCTTGGATCGAAGTTGATCACTCTAAGCTTGAAGGTACGTTTAAAGCTGCACCAGATCGTTCTGATTTACCTGCTGAAATCAACGAAAGCTTGATTGTAGAATTGTATTCTAAATAATCCTTGAGGTAGCAATAATGACGCGTACTGCAAACGAGTTTCTAACTCCGCAAGCGATCAAGGTCGAAGCGGTAAGCGGGACCTCGGCAAAAGTGATTCTGGAACCTTTAGAGCGTGGTTTTGGCCATACTCTAGGTAATGCTTTACGTCGCATTCTATTGTCTTCTTTGCCAGGCGCTGCTGTGGTTGAAGTAGAGATAGAAGGTGTCGAGCACGAGTACAGTACTTTAGAAGGCTTGCAGCAGGACATCGTCGAGCTCTTGCTGAACCTAAAAGGATTGTCTATTAAGCTGTTCGATCAAAATGAAGCTTATTTAACATTAGAAAAACAAGGTCCTGGTGACATTACTGCTGCCGACCTTCGTTTACCTCATAATGTTGAAGTGGTTAACCCAGAACATTTAATTGGTACTTTGAGTGCTACAGGCTCATTAAAAATGCGCTTGAAAGTTTCTCAAGGTCGTGGTTATGAAACATCTGACTCTCGTTTCCCTGAAGGTGAAACACGTCCTGTAGGTCGTTTACAGTTAGATGCTTCTTATAGCCCAATTAAGCGTGTTTCTTACACCGTAGAAAATGCGCGTGTAGAACAACGTACCGATTTAGATAAACTGGTAATCGATCTTGAGACCAACGGTACGGTTGATCCTGAAGAAGCAATCCGCAAAGCGGCAACAATCTTGCAACAACAAATTGCAATTTTTGTTGATCTTCAGAAAGACCAAACTCCTGTTGCTCAAGAACCTCGTGAAGAAGTTGACCCAATCTTGCTTCGCCCAGTAGATGATCTAGAGCTTACTGTTCGTTCTGCTAACTGTTTGAAAGCAGAAAATATTTACTACATTGGTGATCTTGTTCAACGTACTGAAGTTGAGTTGTTAAAAACTCCTAACCTTGGTAAAAAATCGTTAACAGAGATCAAAGATGTTTTGGCATCGAAAGGTTTACAACTCGGTATGCGTCTTGAGAACTGGCCACCAGCTAGTCTTCGTATGGACGACCGTTTTGCCTATCGTAGCCGTTAATTAAGTAGGACTATCACCATGCGTCATCGTAATAGTGGTGTGAAATTAGGCCGTACAAGCAGCCATCGTAAAGCGATGTTCCAAAACTTGGCTAATTCTTTATTTGAACATGAGTTGATCAAAACAACTTTGCCTAAAGCTAAAGAATTACGTCGTGTTGCTGAGCCTTTAATCACTCTAGCAAAAAACGATACTGTAGCAAATCGTCGTTTAGCATTTGCTCGTACTCGTAATGCTGCAACTGTTGGTAAATTATTTACCGTACTCGGCCCTCGTTACAAAGAACGTAACGGCGGTTATCTACGTGTTCTTAAAGCGGGCTTCCGTGCTGGTGATGCAGCACCGATGGCTTACGTTGAGCTTGTAGATCGTGAAGTGAACACTTCAGCTGAATAATTGATATTATTCAAAAAAGACCGGCTTTATGCCGGTCTTTTTTATTTTCCAAAAAACATAAAATTAAAAATTTGTCCCCAAGTGACATAAAAAAACGGATAAACGGTCAAACTTGACATTGTGTATTGTCAAAATTGTGATTTAATAAAGTCATATTCTCAACAATGGGTATAAAAATAAAATGGAAAAGCAAGTTGATGTATTAATCATTGGTGCAGGCATATCAGGAATAGGAGTTGCTGCCCATTTATCTAAAAACTCTCCACAACGTCAGTTTGAAATTTTGGAGCGTCGTGAATCGTTTGGTGGAACTTGGGATCTTTTCCGCTATCCTGGTATCCGTTCTGATTCAGATATGTCTACTTTTGGTTTTAACTTTAAACCATGGCGCAAAGCCAATGTTCTCGCTGATGGTGCCTCTATTAAAGGATATCTAGGGGAAGTGATTGATGAGTTTAATTTAAAAGAAAAAATTCATTTTGGCCATCGTGTCCTTTCTGCGAATTATGATTCTGCCTCGAAAAAGTGGCATGTTATTGTCGAGGACAATAAGAAAAAACAGCAGACTTGGGTTGCTAACTTCGTTGTAGGTTGTACTGGTTATTATAATTATGATCAAGGTTACGCGCCGACTTTCCCAAATCAAGAAGCTTTCAAAGGTCAACTCATTCATCCACAACATTGGCCGGAAAATTTGGATTATAAGGGTAAAAAAGTAGTAATTATTGGTAGTGGGGCTACAGCAATTACTCTGGTGCCTGCAATGTCAAAAGGTGGAGCAGGTCATGTAACGATGTTGCAACGTTCACCAACTTATATTGCTTCTGTTCCGTCTATTGATTTCATCTATGAAAAAACTCGTAGATTTATGTCTGAAGAAGCAGCCTATAAATTTACGCGTGCTCGTAATATTGGTATGCAACGAGCAATTTATGCATTGTCTCAAAAGCATCCTAAAACAGTTCGTCGTTTACTCTTAAAAGCAATTGAAATGCAACTTAAGGGTAAAGTTGATATGAAACATTTTACACCTTCATATAACCCTTGGGATCAGCGTCTATGCGTAGTTCCTGATGGTGATTTATTCAAAATTCTTCGTGAAGGTAAGGCGAGTGTTGAAACTGATCAAATTGAAAAATTTACTGAGACTGGTATTCAATTAAAATCAGGCAAGCACCTTGATGCCGATATTATCGTATCTGCAACAGGTTTGCAGGTTCAAATCATGGGCGGTGTGCAGGCAACTATTGATGGGGAGCCAGTTAAATCATCTGAACACATGCTTTATAACGGCGTGATGCTTAGCGATGTACCAAACATGGCGATGATTATTGGCTATGTAAATGCTTCATGGACATTAAAAGTTGATATTGCAGCAGATTATATCTGCCGTTTATTAAACTACATGGATAAGAATAATTATGATGAAGTCATTCCATCTGGTGATAAGAGTGTGATGGAAGAGGACACAGTCATGGGTAGCTTATCATCTGGTTATATTAGTCGTGCTGCCGACGTGATTCCTAAACAAGGTAAACAAGCACCATGGCAGGTAACCAATAATTATCTTGAAGACCGAAAATCATTAAAAAATGCAAAATTTGATGATGGTGTTCTACGTTTTCATAAGCATTCAGAAGTTACCACACGTAAACCAAAATTAGTGTCTTGATATTCGAAAATAAAAAGGAGGCTATAAGCCTCCTTTTTATAGTAAAGATTAAAGAGTTCTAGAGATTAATTCTTTCATAATTTCATTGGTGCCTGCATAAATACGGTTTGCTCGGTGGTCGATATAAGCGCGGGCAATTGGATATTCCAGCATATAGCCATAACCGCCATGTAATTGAAGACATTCATCTACAACTTTTGAAAACATATCTGAAATTTTATATTTTGCAGCCGCTGCAGCTTCAACACTCAATTTTTCATCGAGTTGTAATTCCATACAACGATCTAAATAGGTACGGCAGAAATCTATCTCTGTTCTAAGTTCAGCAAGTTTAAAACGAGTATTTTGGAATGCTCCAATTGGTTTGCCGAATGCTTTACGATCTTTTGTATATTGAACAGTATGTGCTAATGCTGCTTCTGCCCCGGCTTGGCAGATAATAGCAACTAGCATACGCTCCCACGCTAATTCTTTCATAAGCATGATAAAGCCCATACCTTCCATACCTAAAAGATTTTCTTTAGGAACACGAACGTTATCAAAGAAGAGTTCACAGGTATCTTGGCCTTTCATACCAATTTTGTTAAGTGGTTTGCCTTTAGTAAAACCAGCACGGTCAGCTTCGACAATAATGAGTGATAAATTGGCAGATCCTTTATCGCTATTCCCCGTTTTACAAACGACAATCGCCATATCGCATAAATAGCCATTGGTAATAAATATTTTTGAACCATTAATGACATATTCATCGCCATCAAGAACGGCTGTTGTTCGAACCGCTTGCAAGTCTGAACCTGTTCCCGGCTCGGTCATGGCAATTGCGGTAACCGTCTCACCAGTAGCCATTTTAGGGAGCCATTTCTGTTTTTGCTCTTCATTACCGAAGTTATTAATATAGTTGGCTACAATGTCGGAATGCAGTGAGAAACCTGTACTTGAGTCCATCGCATAGGCTTGTTCTTCAATAAGAATCATGCTGTATAGGCGATCGACACCTGAACCACCATATTGTTCTGGCATGGTAGTACAGAGTAAACCTAATGCACCAGCTTTATTCCAAAGATCTCGGTCAACATGCTGTTGTTTTTCATATTTTTCAATATTAGGTACAACTTCTTTCTCATAGAATTTACGTACCGTTTCCCGAAAAGCTTCATGTTCTTCATTAAATAAATGGCGAGGTAACATATTTGGAATGGGACGAATAGCACCAGATTGCATTGTATTTCTTCCTTGGTTTGGGCTTGATGTTATGAGCTAAACATAAGGGAAGCGACTAGACCTAACAATGTGATGAATGCTCATTTATGGCGGTGAAGTGATAAGTTTGGTCAATTTGATATTTTTAGCGAACTTTCTCATGTGATCAGGTAAACTAAGCGCACTATCAACGCAGATGGGGAAATAAATGTCTGAAGAAATGACCTTGGAAGAACGTAAAGTAATCTATCGCGCACGTCGTGGTTTAAAGGAAATTGATGTCTATTTTGACCCTTATGTGAAAAATTATTATTTAAAGGCAGACCCGGCAGAAAAAGCGTTGTTTGCTGAGTTGGTAGAACAGGAAGATCCTGATTTACTCGATTGGTTTATGGAAGTATCAGAACCACCACGTACCGAATTACGTGACTTTATCTATAAATTAAAACACTATGTTCATGGTTAATTTATTTTGATCAACCATTTGAATTTTAAGCTGAAATATAGTCGTTTTTCAATTATATTTCAGTTTTTTATTGGCTTAAGCTTAGCAATTCTATTTTATCAATTAATGCCGTTACTATGGTGGTTAGTTGTAATCAGCTTACTATTTATCAGCTTTATTTTCTTTTTAAAGCGTCCGCAGCTTGCACAAATTGCTTATTTAGATAAAAAACTATGGTCGCTTGCTTATCACTCACAGAACACCATTTCACGCGTCAAAATTTTAAAAATAATTGATTATCAGATTTTCATAGTGATCTATTTTGAAGGTCATAAAACACTAACTTCTATCATTTGGTTTGATCAAATGTCATTAGTAGATTGGAAAAAGCTTAAAACTTTAGAAAAACTCTATTAATTGTTAGACAATTCTACATTTGTATATTTATTTAAAATTATTATTAATCAATATCTTATCTTTTATTTCTTTTTGGAAATTTGAAATTGTCTAGTTAAAATACAGAAAAAACGGCAAGAAAGTTAATTGTCGGACAATTTCTCAATATGGTTACTATTCTATCGGTTAAAGTACAAACACCAACGTAAAGTGTGTCGGAGGTCTCAAATGGAGATGCCAACATGGTCGTTCTTGGTCATTGCCATAATTATGGCGGTGGTGATAGGAAGAGCAGGAACTTTACTCAGGGAACATCTTAACCGAGTTAATCTTAGCAAAGTTAAGAGACAGAGGATGCAAAGGTCATCGATCAGTCAATAATCTAATTGGTTAATCGATTAATTTCATCAAGTGTCCAGTTTTTAACTGGGTGCGAACGTAGTAAGGAGGTCTCTCATGGAGATTTCAATGTGGATGTTTCTGTTGATTGCAGTAATTATGGCTGTAGTAGTAGGAAGAGCAGGAACTTTACTTAAGGATTATCTAGAACAACAATAATATAAGCCGTTAAAAGCTTATCCCAGTTAATAAGTAGCATGTGCTGAACCGTCGCAATGCTACTTTTTTTTGCCTAAAATTTTTGTTTCCCTGAAAAACTGTCAATTTTATCTGCTGTGAAGTGTGTCAAAGTATAAGCGCTACAATTAGAGTAATTACTCTTTTATTCAAGATATGCATCTGCTAATGTACATCTGAAAAGGAAAAAACAAATTACATCGAGGACAGGAAGATGTCTAAAGTCCAAAAAATATGCCAAGGTTTGGCGGTAAGTTTTCTTGCAGCTTCAGTTTTATCAGGTTGTTCATACGTCGTGAAAAGCGGAGCAAATGTTGCTTTAGGTTTTACGGAAAAGCACGTCGTTCCACCTATTTTAGCAATGCAAGATGCTGAAATGGTCTGTAATACTGGTAGTGCCTTAACTCCTGCAATCATGTCGACTAAAGGTATGGGGGCAGATCCTACTCGTGTTGCTGTCTTAATGTATGCTGCTTCAGGTGTATGCGCGGAAAACCAAGCATTAGAACAGGAATTACGTTATTTGCGTGCTTCAAAAGCAGGGCAGGTAACAGAAGCTCAAGATGCACGTATTGCACAGAAGCGTTGGGCTGCAATTGCTGCTGAGCGACAATACGCAGGCTATAAGCTCTTTGCTGATCGTTGGGAATCTAAATATAAATATCATTTAGGTGATTCTTGTCCAACAATGCGTAGTGATATTGACCAAACTGTATATTTACTTGGGATGATCAGTGGTCTTCAAGCTGTGACCAACGACATTAACTCTGGCGGTTCTGTCAATGTTCCGAAAGATATTGCTGCTATTGTAGAGCGCGGTATGGTCTGCCTTGATAACCAAAAATTCTGGGGTGCACCAAATGCAACCCGTGCAGTGATCTGGACTTTATTACCAGGCGCGAATGAAGGGAAGCCTGATCCATATGAGACTTTAAAACAGTCCGTACAAATTGGTGAACAAAAAGGTGTTCGTTTATCTCATGCGTTATATGCCGTAGCTGCTCAAGCGAGTGGTGACGATGCCAAAATCCGTGATGCATTAAAAACTTATGCTGCATCTCAAGCAGATGACAAACCTGTCAATCCGAACTTTAAATTAATCGATAGTATGGCTGGTTTAATTGTGCGCGGTATTTCTGATCGTTACTGGACTGAGCATACTGGTGTTCGTACTGGTGATGACGGTATGTCTCATTTCTGGGATGAGAAAAACGAAGGCTCAGCTGAATTGGATGAGTTGTTTGATGGTGGAGCTGCATCGGAAGCCCCAGCTGACACAAAAACTGCACCTGCACAGTAAATAGATCTGAAGGAACTCACTCTTTACGGTTACTAACTCTAGTAATCGTAAGGAGGCTGGTTTAAAAGGAGTGTGCTATGAAAGATCATGTACTCAATAAAAAAGTGCTTTTGGTCGCAGGGTGCATTTCTGTTTCTGCATGTTTACAAGTGTTTCCGGATTATTTTATCTATTGGCGTGAAAGCTTACTCGGCGAGTTCTGGCGTTTATGGACAGCACACTGGGTACATGTCGGATGGATTCACTTTCTTTTAAATATGATGGCATTTGCGTGTTTGCCTTTCATATTTCCCCATACCAAAGTGTGGCACATTTTAAGTCTTCTTTTTCTTTTACCACCTTTTATTAGCTTGGTGTTCTATTTTTATTTGCCCAATATCGATGCATATGCAGGCCTTTCTGGGGTACTCCATGGGTTATATACCGCAGTTGCTTTGGTTTACTTGCAATACCGTAAAGAAAGGAATTTTGCATTTCTGGTCTTAGGTTTAATTGTTGCAAAGTTGATTTGGGAAAATACATTTGGGCAAACAGGAACAGCCCAGCTCATTGGTAGTCCAGTTTTAACTGAAGCTCATCTATATGGGGCGATTGGTGGTGCAATCTTTGGAGGATGCTATTGGCTCATACAAAGATTCAAATAGAAAGATTGACAATACAAACTGTTAAAAAAGTGATTTTAGTCATTCTTTATTGATAAAGTTTGATGCAAATTTGATCGTTGAATAAAGGGATTGGTAGAAGGGGGATGGACGATACCCCTGACCAAGGAAATTGCATGACTCAAAGCCTTTGTTATGAAGGATTTGAGAGAACAAAATTGGAATATTTATGCAAGAATATCAAGAAAAAAGATCTGGATTAGGTCTGCTGGGTTATATCTGGAATGAATGGATCTCAACATTCATTATCCTCATTTTACTATTGATGACGCTCATAATTGGTACCGGGGAAATGATCCACGGTCAATTATTACGTATCGGGGAACGTCTTTATGGTGACCCTGCTACAGGCATGCAATATTCATTCTTGCGTGCTGAGCCTGAAAAGCCGACTTGTGATCGACATCCGAATATTGATGCTCAAGTAAAAGAGCAGATGAAAGCAAATGCATCTGATGATTTTGCGAGCTTCTTTGGTGCAGCATCGGAAAGTGATGTCCGTGCATCCTTACTGGCAGCACAGCAGCAATGTGAAGAAAAATATCAGGCTTATGACAAAACTATTAAATATATCGAAGCAAACCCGGGAGTACGTACTTATCGTGCGATCGAAACAGGTTTCTTTGGTATTTTTAAATTCGGTACAGAGAACCGTGCCATTTTACTGGTCTTTATGGTACTGATTTCAGCGATTACTGCATCATTGAAATACCACCATATTGGCTTGCGTAATCCAGCAACAAAAATAGATTACAAAGTGTATTCTCTATTTATGTTGATTGGTAATGCGCTACTGAGCTTCTCGGTCATTAGCCAGTATCGTTCAGTCATTAATTCAGGGGTAACACCTACTTATGAAACAGTAACGATTTACTGGATATGGATGATTCTGTTTGTTGTTCTGACCTTAATTAGTCTGTATCAACTATTTGTTTCACCTCCACCAAAACGTGAAGGCGGTAATATAGGTTTAGCCTTACTTTCTGTACCTTTATATGCCTATATGGCACTAATTACAGGTATTGTATTCACGTTCTTTATGGATTATCCAATGGGGCAAGGGATTTACCTTGGTTTATTGGTTGAGTTCTCGGGTATCTTCTTAAATCTTGCCTTATTTATTTGGGCGGGTATGTTACTCACGCAAACCCGTGTTATGGACTTGTTCTTAAATGTACTTCGTCCATGGAACTTGGCGCCAGAAACCTTAACTTGGTTAATTCTGATTGCTGCTGCTGTACCGACTGCTTATACCGGTGCTTCGGGGATTTTCGTTATCGCGGCTGGTGCGATTATTTATAAGGAAGTTTGGAACGCAGGCGCTCGCCGTCAATATGCATTAGCTGTATCTGCAATGTCTGGCTCCCTAGGGGTGGTTGTACGCCCATGTCTCTTGGTCGTTCTAATTGCGATGTTGGATAGTCGTCATGTTACATCTGATGAATTATTCGGACATGGTATTTATGTCTTCTGGCTAACAGCATTTATTTTCTTGGGTGTATCCCTTTTATTGGCAGAAGAAAAGTTCCGTGTGAACTCGCCAAAAGTGGCACTACCAGGTATGGCACGAGCTTTCGTACCAGTTATTCCATATATCTTAATTACTGTAGTTGTCCTTGCATTTTATAAATATGCATTAGATACAGGAATGAATGAATTTACTGCACCAGTGATTCTGCCACTCGTGCTTATTGCGATGATTCTGTACGATAAAATGGTTATGCCTAAAGAGGTACCAGCTTTAAATATTCATGAGGCGATTGTTCGTGAGCATGAAAAGAAATCACCGTTCTTACAGACTCATGATCCGCATAGTTCACAGTTCCGTCTTGGTTTTGGTGGTGCTTTACGTTTTGCGACATCAGAAACAGTGGGGCATATCGGTGCCTTAATTATTTTGATGGCATTGTCTGCAAGTGTAGGTGGTTTAATTGAACGCTCTGAAGTGGTCGAATTATTACCAACTCATTTAGGCAGTATCTATATATCACTGGCATGTATTGCACTGTTACTTGCAATTATCGGTATGTGTACAGATCCATTTGGTGCCGTAATTTTAGTGGCAGCAACTATTGCTCCTGTAGCTTACGAAAATGGTATTCATCCAATTCATTTCTGGATGATTGTATTGGTCGCATTCGAATTTGGTTATGTAACGCCGCCAGTTGCCTTGAACCATCTATTAACGCGGTTATCCGTTGGTGATGATGAGGTGAATGCTGCCGATGCAGAAGCGAAAGAGAAGTACACAAGTTTCTACTACCGATATGAACGTTGGTTATTACCAATTATTGTCTTGTTCTCATCATTGGTATTGGTAACTTATGCACCCCTAATACTGAAATTATTTGGTTGGTATAAGTAATTTAAATATATAAGCCGAGCGAAAACACTCTCTTTAAGAGGGTGTTTTTTTATGTGGTAGTTATTTTGAACATATAAATTTTTAGTAAATAAAAAAGCTAGCTCAGAGTGAACTAGCTTTTTGCATCATATCTAGAGTTAAACAAATACTATTGCTGTTTAACTTGGGCCTCAAGAAGCTTCACTTGCTCTTCTTTTAGCTTAATAAGTTGATCTGCATCAGCATGTTGAGCTTTTAGTGTCGCTTCCTGATCTTGCAATTGACGATGAATGTCATTGAGTTTAGATACTTCTTCTTTAGCTAAAGATTCTTGAGCAGGGATTGGTTGCTTGAGCAAATCTTCATTCACAAGTTGCTGTGAGTTAGCGGTTTGTGTTTGAACTACGGGTTCCGAGCTTTCAGAGGGTTTTGTAGTTTTTTCAGGAGCTGGTACCGAGGCTGGTTGTGGGTCAACCATTGGCGCTGATGTTTCAGTTTTTTTGAAAAACCATTGTGCTGCGAAAAAAAGCACGACGAGAATGCTTAAGCCCCCAATTAAAATCCACAATAGTTTTGAGTTTTGTTTTCTTTGTAGTGGCATGTCTAAGACCTTTAGTCAGAACGACGAGGCTTGAACTGTATTACCCCAATTTCATCAGGTATAGCGGGCGTTTCAGGCTCATCAATATGAGTCGGACGATTTTCGCTATAACCGCATTCGATACATTCAATCCATTCGTCTTCAGTGGTGGTTAGCATGACAATCCGATCTATGGCTTCACATTTTGGACATTTAGCCCCAGCAATGAAACGTTTCTTCATCTTTATCACCCTAACCACACGATCAATTTAGGCCCATAGTTTAAGCGGTTTTGTTATCGTTCGTCCAACCTTGATGACGTAACAATGCATCAATTTTTGGCTCACGACCGCGGAAATTCACAAATGCTTCAAGAGCAGTATCTTTCCCACCCACCGCTAAAATTGCCTGACGGAATTCTTTACCCGTTTGAGTATTGAAAATACCTTCATTTTCAAAACGGTCAAAGGCATCACTTGCTAAAACTTCTGCCCATTTGTAAGAGTAGTAACCTGCTGCATAGCCGCCTGCAAAAATATGACTAAAGCTATGCTGGAAACGGTTGTAATCGACGGTTGGAACTACTGCATATTGTTTGCGAATATCATTTAAGGTCTGCTGAATTTGCTCACTATTCAACGCAGGAGTTTTGGTGTGAATAGTTAAGTCAAATAAGGCAAATTCAAGCTGACGTAAAGTTTGCATACCAGACTGGAAGAAACGTGCATTTAATAAAGCGTCAAGTAACTCTTGAGGTAAAGTCTGCTTGCTTTCAATATGCTCACTTAAAACATCAAGACTTTCTTTATCCCATGACCAGAATTCCATAAACTGACTTGGTAACTCGACTGCATCCCAAGCAACGCCGTGAGTACCTGCAACTGAGATATTATCTACTTCAGTAAGCATATGGTGTAAGCCATGACCAAATTCGTGGAATAAGGTAATGACTTCATCATGGGTGAGTAAGGCTGGTTGGTTGCCTACAGGTGGAGTGAAATTACACACCATATAGCAAATTGGTTTTTGTAAACCATGAACAGTTTGCATACGTGAGCGGAAACCACTCATCCATGCTCCACCACGTTTACCTGTACGTGCATATAAATCAAAGAAGAAGCCACCAATGACTTCACCTTGGTCTTCTAACTCAAAATAACGTGCATCTGGATGCCAAACCGGAGCTTCACGTTCAACGATGTTAATACCATATAGACGCTGTACGATCTGGAATAATCCCTGAGTCACTTTTGGTGCAGGGAAGTAAGGTTTTAAAGCTTCTTGTGATAAGTTGAATTGTTGTTGTTTAAGCTTTTCAGAATAGTAAGTGGTATCCCAAGGTTTAAGCTCATCAATACCATCTTGTTTGGCAATAGCTTGGAGTTCGGCAACTTCTTGAAGTGCAGGGGTACGTGCATGCTCAGCTAGGTCGACCAAAAAGTCATGAACTGTTTTGACATCAGGAGCCATTTTGCTGGCAAGAGAATATTCAGCATAGTTATTAAAACCGAGTAGTTTTGCCATCTCTTGGCGAAGACTCAGGATTTCTTCCATAATTTTGCTGTTGTCAAATTCTGTTTGCTCAGACTGATCTGATGCACGTGTGACATAAGCTTTATAAAGCTCTTCTCGCAAGGCACGATCATCGGCATAGGTCATGATGGCAAAATAAGCTGGGAAATCTAAAGTTGCGACCGCTTGATCAAGCTCACGCTGTTTGCCGTACTGTTTTAATAACTCAACATTACTTTCCGGAAGACCTTTTAATTGGTCTTCTGTCAGTGGTTTAAAATAAGCCTGTGTCGCATCAAGTACATGGTTTGAGAAGTCAGAAGAAAGCTGTGAAAGACGTGCAGAAATTTCAGCGTAACGTTTTTTCTCTTCACCCTCTAAAGCAACACCAGAAAGTTTAAAATCACGTAAAGCGAGACGGATGGCACTTTGTTGCGCAGGGCTTAGCGTTGAATAGCTCTGACCATCATGAATGAGTTGATAGGTCTGATATAACGCCGTGTGTTGGCCAAGCTGAGTGTAATATTCACTTAAAGCGGGTAATAGTGATTGATAGACTTCCCTGGTTTCAGCACTGTTCATTACAGCATTTAAATGAGACAACACTCCCCATGATTCACTGAGGTTATTTTCAAGAGCATCAATTTGTTCAAGTACGGCAAGTTGCTGGTCTGTCTCGGATGGTGCAGCCGTAAGGGTGTTTAAAAACTCTTGTCCTGCTTGGATCGCCTGTTGAATATCTTGTTTTAAATTATCTAATGTAATTTGATCAAAGCGGGGAGTAGGTAGAGTCGCTTGCTGTAAAGTCATTGCTAATAGCCACATTATTTTTTAAACATAGTATTAGATGTAGGTATTGTTAGGCAGGAAATCAAGCTTAATTTAAAAAATAAACGTTTTAAAAACATTAAGCCCCCCATTTTGGGAGCTTAATCATAATTAATGCAAATACCTATGAATTAGTCAGCCTTAGACTTGGCGTTTGACTTTTTCTTTTTAGGTTTCGCTTTTTTCTTTACTTTTTCTGGTTTGGCCTCTGCTTTTGTAGAGGTTTTCTTACCAGACTTTTTACTATATGAGCTTGGTTTACCTTTTTCCTTCTTTTTACGGACAGGTTTTTCACCATCAGTTGATACAGATGGTTTACCAAAAACTTCTTCTGTTGCTTGTGTGCTAATTTTGGTTGTGCGTGGAGCACGACTACGAACTACACGTCCAGCATGAGTAACTTGTTTAATGAGTTGGAAATCGATTTTACGCTCTTCTAGATTTACACCAGCAACTTGAATTTTAACTTCATCGCCTAAACCGAAGACTTGACCACGATTTTGTCCAATGAGGTTTTGACTGGCTTGATCGTAAATAAAGAAATCATCGCCAAGTTGGCTAATGTGAATCATGCCATCAACATAAAGATCTTTAAGAGTAACAAATAGGCCAAATTCAGTTACCGCACTCACAATACCAATAAACTCATCACCTAAATGTTGTTGCATATAGTGGCATTTCAACCAAGTCGTTACGCTGCGGGATGCTTCATCGGCACGGCGTTCTGTTTGAGAGAAATGTTCACCTGCATCATCTAAAGCTGCACCGGAAAGTGGGTAAGGCTTTTGTTTTAGATGAGCTTTAATTGCACGATGTAACAATAAGTCCGGGTAGCGGCGAATTGGTGAAGTGAAATGTGTATAAGCTTCATAAGCTAAACCATAGTGACCTGCATTTTTGGCACCATAGTAAGCTTGCATCATTGAGCGTAATAACACGGCGTGAATGCTTGGCGCATCAATACGGTCTTTAGTTGCCTCAATAACTTTTTGATAGTCTGCCTGAGTTGGTTGGTCAGGGAAAGGTAAACCCAATAGTTTTACAAAATCTTTTACTTTTTGAATACGTGAGAATTCAGGTGCCTCATGTACACGATACAACATCGGAATATCATGTTCTAAGGCATATTCTGCTGCTGCTACATTGGCAAGCAACATACACTCTTCAATAAGCTTATGAGCATCATTACGTGTACGAGGTAAAATTTCTTTAATTCCACCTAACTCGTCAAAGGTCATATAAGTTTCAATGGTTTCAAACTCCATTGCATGACGATCAACACGTAAGTTTTTCAAAATCTGGTAAAGCTGGAAAAGTGTATTTAGCGATTTATGAATATCACGATCTTTTGGAATTGCATCAGTTGCACCTTCAAAATATTGTCCTACTTGTGTATAGGTCAAACGTGCTTTTGAATGCATGACTGCCGGATAAAATTCATAACCTGTAACACGACCCGTACGAGAAAGTTTTAGGTCACAGACCATGCATAAACGATCTACGTGTGGGTTAAGTGAACACAATCCATTTGATAATGCTTCTGGTAGCATTGGTAAAACAAAATGTGGGAAATAAACCGAAGTGCCGCGCTCTTCAGCTTCTTCATTTAATGCCGAATCTAATCGTACATAATGGCTCACATCGGCAATTGCAACGACAACTCGGTAACCACCACCAGGACGTTTTTCCGCATATACTGCATCATCGAAATCTCGCGCATCTTCACCATCGATTGTGACAAGTGCCAAGTCTCTTAAATCAACTCGACCTTCGCGATCTTGTTCAGCAGGTTCTTTGAAACTTTCAGCTTCTTTTATAACTTCATCTGGAAATTCGTAAGGCAAACCAAACTCTAAAATGGTTTGCGGAATAATAATTTCAGTATCGGCTTTATCTGCCATAGACTGAATAATATGTGCCGTTGCAAATTCTTCCCGGGTTGGGTAAGTGTCTATAGCAACACGAAGCATATCGCCGACATTTGCTTTAGCATGTTCAACCAACTCTTTTTCTAGAGGGATAGGTTGATGCTGATTTGGATTGTTGGGCTGAATAAAATATTCGCCGTCATGTACCGACAATTTACCAATTAACTGTTTTACACGATGCTGTATAACTTCGGTAATGAAACCCCACGGTTTACCTTTGCGATCTACCGATGTCTGCCGAACACGGACCCGATCACCATTAAAGACTAAACGTAACTCACGCTCAGGTAATAACAAATCATCTTGACCATCAATATGTGCTGTACCCAAACCTTTACTATTAATATAGACAGTTGCTTCATAGGTAGGTTGGTCTGCCACCAACTGAAACTTAAAACCATCCTTCATAAGTTGGCCATCACGAACCATAGCACTTAAGCGATGACTTAAGGCTTCAATACTTTTCTGATCTTGAATATGAAAATGGTCAACAAGTTCTGCATGAGATTGCGGTGTTTGCAATTGTTCCAACGTATCTAAAATAAGAGTACGGCTTGGAATAGGATTGTCATAACGTTCAGCTTCGGCTTTTGCTTCGGGGTCAACCCAGTTTTTTGTCATGTCGTTTGGTTTCATGCTTGGCAGATAGGTTTAGCATAAGACATGCAGACCAGAACTGCACGTTCAGGTTTGCAATAATGTGTTATGCACTACTGTGTTGAAATAAAGAAATAATATCTATCTTAACAAGCGTTTGATTGAAAAAGGCGAAAAGAATACGAAAATTGTTTAAAAAATATTTAATTGAACGAAAAAACAAGAAAATTTCAGTATCATGACTTGAACAATGTAGTTTTAGTTTGTATTATGGCGGCTCGTTCCGGTGAGGTGGATGAGTGGCTGAAATCACTTCCCTGCTAAGGAAGCATACCTATTACTGGTATCGAGGGTTCGAATCCCTCTCTCACCGCCATTTACTTAAT
>NZ_JAWVAV010000025.1:0-53261 GCF_033599315.1 Acinetobacter sp. OYA S30 | reverse complement strand
TTTGAAGAGTATTCGCTGGTCCGTCCCCATCATCATTTGCATATTTAAGTAAATTTATGGGGATAATTTCATTAGCCAAATATTTAAATGAAACTGTTTCATCAGTAGCTACAGGAGCAATATTATCAAAACGAGCCTCTAATAAACCTGTCGATTGAATAGAACCATCTTTAGTACTTACTGTATATTTACAATAGTTGTAATCACCTGCTTGGGTAATTCTGTCATCTAAACGATAAAATATAATTTGCTGTAAAGCAGAGTTCCATTCACATTTAAGTATATTCTCTTCTTTATCCTTAATATTATAAACTTTATCATCTATTAAACCTGTTCCAATAGTTTCAACATTAATATTATAATCAGTTGTATTAAAGAATTTTAATGTGTGATTAGCACCCTCATTAGGTAAAGGCAATCCTTTAGCTTTCAAATCTATATAAATAGCACGATACTTTGCATTTGCTTTAGTTTGATCAAGAAGATTTTTATATTCTACCGATCTTATTTTTAATACTGGCCATAAATATGAAAAAGCTTGGTTCTTAAGATTTTCTTGTACATTATCATATCGAGTCTGATATGTAGAAATTCGATCAGTAAAAGAATCATTGCCTAAATCTTTTATATCTCCAGCAGTCAGTTTCATTAGCTCAATCGAACCAATATCACAACTATTCTTGATACCTGACTGATAATATAACTTATTAGTTACAGATCTAATAAGCCCCCGTTGGTCTAGAGTTATACAAGTATCTTTACCATCAGGATCTACATCTATCAAATCATTTTGTGGAGATGAGGTGTTATTCAATGGGTAATAAACAGGTAAAAAGCCTGTTTCTGGCGAAGCAGAACTTTGCGGTTCTAATAACGAACTAAAAGGAATATTCGCAATATCAATAGTCTTATTAGATGAGGTAAGTGCTTCTGTTGGTAAATCACATTTTTCAACGTTATTCGTTAAATTTAATGCATTAAATGATAGTGTAAAACCAGAATTTTTTAGGTCCGCAGCAGGTCCCACTAAATAACGACAAGCGTAACTACCTAGATTGTACCCTATTAAATTAAACCTTAATTCTTTTATACCCAAACTATCATATAAGAAGGTAGTATGTGCAGTGTTCTCAACAATCGTATTATTCTGTAAATTTAAACTACTACTTCCGCTCAGTATAGTTGAGGGATTAGTTGTACTTCCAGGAACGGCATCTCCAGTAAATTTTAGAATACTACCATTTATCTTATCAGCGATATTTTTTGCAATCGTATTAATTGTCAATATGGCGTTTGGTTCGCCACAAAATTCAAATGTACTCTTAGAGTTAAGCGAACCATTTTTGAAAATACTTGAAGACGTTATAGTGATATCACGTTTAGCATAAGCTGGTTCTTCTTTACAACTCATCGCTAAAACACTACCGGTAACTGCTTGATTACCCTGTAGTAATGAATGGCTTATTGATAAGTTTACCCCACTCCCACCCAGAAAAATGGCACCACCTTTTGGAGCTTGAGAATTTAAAATTTGGGAATCTAACAAGGTGACATTACCACCTGCATAAATAGCCCCGCCTTGGGTTGAAGCTATACCATTTTCTAAAATAATATTTTGTAAAGTTAAAGCCTTTTTATTCTCTGCAGTATTAAATATGCGTGACTTACCCGCAGCATTAATACGTGTTTTAAGTTCTGGTAGAGCAGGATAATCATTTGTTAGAGGGTTTTTTTCTGTCCAATTTTTATCTTCTCCGCGCTCTCCATAACCATAGATAGAAATATTTGCATTTGGTACTAATTCTTTATTTAAAGTATAAGTCCCTGCTTTTAACTGAATTGCCTGATTATCATCTAAGCTAAAAATAGTGCATCCATAGTCTGATTTACGTGTAGCTGCCACTTTAATTGCTTCACGTAATGAACACGCATTTGGATTTTCACCATCTTCGTCAGCAAAAGTTGTAACCTCAATCCGTTTATTTGTGCTATCAGCAAACAATGGCATGGTCGCAAGTATAGATAACGCCAATAATGCTTTTTTATAATTTTTCATAGTCTTCATCCTTGATTATGACTTAAAGCGACGTAACGCAACCAACCCTAGTAAACTTAAAATAAAACCAGCCCCTATACTTCCTCCCCCACCAGAGCTGACAGATTTATCTTCAATTCCAGACAAAGGTTCCTGTACAATTCTTGTAGGAATAGTAATGTATTGGAACTCGACTCCTTCATTAAATCTTGAAATACTTGTAACTACCTGAATACTAAAAATATCTGCACCATGCCAATTACCATTTGGTGTATAAATTACATTTCCATTCTGATCTATAGTTACGGTACCTTTCGAAACAGGTGTATCAGTACTTTGTTTTATTTTCAAACAGCCAGGTTGCCATTCTTTACCATCAGGACGTTCACCGAATAAACGCTTACACGTGGCAGGTGTAACCAAGTCTGCTTCACTTAATGAGCCTAAAATACTAAACTTTGCAACCTGCCCATATCTAATATCCTGACCAACTGAAGAGATATCACTATTTAAGATATATTCAATTGCGCCTAAATCACATAACTCATCATAACCAGTACGTCTTTTTCCACGCTGATCTAAAGTTTCACAACTTGCCAAGCCTACAGAAGTACCATCACTGTACAAACGGCCTTTATTAATAATAAGTGAATCAGCTAAAGTATTATAACTTTCAAGTAACCGTGGCTTAAAAAAGCCCAAGAAACTATCCTTTGGCGTATTAAAAGGACATAACAACCCATCCTTTGAAGCTATATCACAAACGCCCTCATCTGTACTACCAGCAATTAATTTCTGATTGGCAGGATAAAGAATATTTGGAACTTTTACTGAAGCGTTACGATTACATTCTGTAGTCACTAAATTACTTTGGATAATTGCTTTATCAGTTGAATTCGCCTGACAATTAATTGTATTTCCAACTAATATACTATTTGAAATTGAAGCATTGCCTTGTGGAGCTTCAAGGAATAATCCTTTGTCATTTTTAATCATCGTAATATTATTAACAAACATCCCATCTCGAACATTCGTAATAAAACCACCTTTATTATGAAAGACCGTACTATTGCTTAATCCTATAGCACGTTGAACTACATATTCTCCAGTACTTTCATCATCAAATGAATCTTGACTGAAGAAGAGTGAACCACTTGTATTACTAACTTCATTATCACGAATTACCGATTGAGTAATTAGAAATAATGGTTGCTCACTATAGATTACCCCACCTTGGGCTGCTTTATTATTCTGGATAAGGCTATTTACAATATAAACAAAACCAAAGGTTCTATCACTTTTTGAGGCAAACCCTTGATTGTAAATCACTCCACCTTGATTCGCATATCCACCTGTTAAACGAGAGTTTTGAATAGTCAATTTTTCACGGTTTAAAATTAAACCACCTGTTAACACTTTAGAGTTTGCACCTGCCCCTTGTAAGTTAAGATCACTCAACAAAACCGAAAATGAGGCTTTTTCAACACTCTCATCATCAATTTTAAATAGCTGATCTGTACCTGCCATTTTGATAGTTGCATTATGAGAACCGGGCTGATCAGTATCAACTAATGTAGAATCGTTTTTTGCTGTACTAATTGTAAGGGGTGCTGTAATCGTTATTCTGCTATTTAACGTATATTCTTTATCGCGCTGTAAAATAATATTTGATGAACTATCTTTATTTCCACAGCCATGATACCCATCTTTTACTGAGGCAACCACGGTAGAATCACTTGAATTACGCTTATTTATTAGTTCTACAGCCTCACGTAATGAGCATACTGTATTATCGACATCTTCATCAATTGTAGTTGTGACTTCAATATCAGCAGAATAAGCGTGCCCAGCAGCAGCCAATAATGCAAAAGCAATGCTCCGTTTGAGCATACCCTTCTCCTTACCTATTTTTTTCATTTTTCTTTGTCAATATTGCAAAGTTTCCACTTTTGCAACCGCATCCTTTGTGCGTACTTTGTCACAGGAATCAGAATTTCTCAAGATGTTTTGATCGGTCTATAGCGTCATTTTCGATAGGGAACTTTCTAAATATTTGTACAATTAAAGATCTATTGATATATGAAAATTTTACTTATAAAAATTTAAAAGTATTTTTCAAGGTTAAAAGAATAAATAGCTCATGATTTTTATAGTAAGGAAAGTTTACTTAGGCTAATAAATTAAAAGTCCAGAAGCTAGAAAATTATTATTGTTGATATTCATCAATTAAAGCATAGATTTGTCTTAACGTTGCATTTGAAAGTTTAGTCTTCTCACCTTTAAGGAGTTTTTCTAATTGTGCTACGGTTTGCAATAGAATAGAAGCTTGATGAGGCCCATGTAAAAGTAAATAGTCTACAATCTGCTGATCAAAATGGATCCCACGTCTAGCCATTACAGAAGTGACTAAAGCATAGCGGTCTGCATATAAACTTCCGCTCGGCACTTTTACACTCACTGCTTGTGTAAGTCGCGATTGTAAATCTGGTAACTCCAGCTTTAATTCAATCGGTGCAACACGTGAAGAAAATACAAGTTGTCCTTCATGGTTATTCATTAAATGAAAAACAGCTTTTTGCCAGTGAGGCACCCCACTAATTGACTCAATATCATCTAAAGCCACCAGATCATAGTGCTCTAAGCAAGTAATTGCCTCAATTGGAGCATCGAGAAGTTCAAGCAAAGAAACTTTAATTGCAGATTTACCGACCTCTAAATAAGAATCACAAATCGCTGAAAGCAAATGGCTCTTGCCTGTTCCTGCGCCACCATAGATATAAAATCTATTTACTAGACCCGCATGTAGTTGTCGCACTGCATCCACTACATGCCCCCAACCTGGTCCCGAAAAATCACTGATTCGGGCATCAAGTTGAGGTTCTATATCCAGTTGGAGTTGACGCATATAATGAATTGGCCTTGAAATTATTTCTGATCTGAAAGATTCGGGGTATCTGTATCTTGCTGTTTTTTAACTTCAAGATCAAGTTTAGTATTTTCAGTTTCTACATGAAGTTGCTCAATATTACCCTCTTGGATTAATAATGTAGAAGATGGAGCATAGAATGAACTCCGTTCGTAATTTTCTCTGAGGTGTTTTAAAAGCACTACAATGACAGCCGCTACAGGTAATGCAATTAACATTCCTAAAAAGCCAGCCAATTGAGCCCCTGCTAAAACAGCAAATACAACTGCAACAGGTGAAAGACCAATTTTATCACCGAGTAGGAATGGCTGCAGAATATAGCCCTCTACTGCCTGCCCAATCATAAAGACTACGCCAACAAGTAATAAGTGTGTCCAGTCCATTCCAAATTGGAACAAACTTGCAATAACCGCTGCAATAATCCCGACTGCAAATCCTAAATAAGGAATAATACTGGCAAGACCTGCCACCATACCAATAATTAGGCCGACCTCTAGTCCAATTAATTGTAAGCCTACTGCATAAACTACACCGAGCAAAAGCATAACAAGGAACTGACCTTTAACAAAAGCTCCTAAAACGCTATGGCATTCACGGACGATTTGTAAGGTCGTAGCCTCATATGGCCGTGGAATGAGACGACGTAAGTTTTGTAACATACGGTCCCAGTCTAATAAGAAGTAAAAAGCAATAATTGGGATTAAAACAACTGTTCCACCAATTTGAATAAAATTAAGTCCTGATTGTGCAAGCTTTAATAAAACTGCTTGAATACTATCAGCACTGTAATTGGTCTGAACATAATCCATCACAGCTTTGGACATTTGATCGGTATCAATTTCCATTTGCTGGACATGGAATGTCGAAGAAATCCACGGTAATAGCTCTGCATTAATCCAGTGGATCCCCGCTGGAATACTGTCTCGAGCGTAAACAAGTTGTTTCCAGATCAGTGGAACCAGATACCATAATGCAACGGTTAAAGTTACACCTATACCAATAAAAACAATACTAATTGCCAACCAGCGAGGTATCTTAATTTTTACTAGAACTTCGACTAGTGGACTAAATAAATAAGCCAGGAAAAAAGCACCAATAAATGGGATGACCACAGGCTTGAGCAAGTATAATACCCATACCAGCAATACAATACCTGCGAGTAAGAAAATACGGCGCAGTATACGATCTTGCATAAAATCTAGCCTTTTTTGATTTAATCGTTATAAATGGAAAAATATTTTTATTAAAGATAGCATTTTCGAGCATAAATAACATAAGAGTTTCGTATATTCAGGTTATAATCTGCCGCCAATGCGGAGACTTCATTTATGAGCAACTCAACTTCTACCCCAAATACCGGTTTAAGCTACAAAGATGCGGGTGTTGACATTGAAGCGGGCGACGCACTGGTCGATCGTATCAAGTCAGTCGCTAAACGTACAACTCGTCCAGAAGTAATGGGCGGACTTGGTGGCTTTGGTGCACTATGCAAAATTCCTAAAGGTTACGAAGAACCTGTTTTGGTTTCTGGAACTGACGGTGTAGGTACTAAATTACGTTTAGCACTTAACCTTAATCGTCATGACACAATCGGCCAAGATCTTGTCGCTATGTGTGTAAACGATCTTTTGGTTTGTGGTGCAGAACCACTATTCTTCCTCGACTATTATGCGACTGGTCACTTAAATGTCGATGTAGCTGCAAACGTAGTTACTGGTATCGGTAAAGGTTGTGAACTTGCAGGTTGCGCACTTGTAGGTGGTGAAACAGCTGAAATGCCTGGCATGTATGAAGGCGAAGATTACGATCTTGCTGGTTTTGCCGTAGGTGTAGTTGAGCAAAGCAAAATTATTGATGGCTCTAAAGTAAAATCTGGTGATGTACTTATTGGTGTTGCATCAAGCGGTGCTCACTCAAATGGTTATTCATTACTACGTAAAATCTTAGATGTTAAGAATGTAGACTTAACTCAAGTAATTGATGGTCGCCCTCTTGCAGATGTAGCAATGGAGCCAACACGTATTTATGTAAAACCAGTTCTAGAGCTTTGCAAACAAGTTGATGTACACGCGATGGCACACATCACTGGTGGCGGCTTACCAGGCAACTTACCACGTGTATTACCAAATGGTGCTCAAGCTGTAATTAATGAAGCTTCTTGGGAATGGCCAGAATTATTCAAACTTTTACAACGCGAAGGTAATGTAGAACGTTTTGAAATGTACCGTACCTTTAACTGTGGTGTAGGTATGGTCATTGCTGTTGATGCAAATGATGCAGAAAAAGCAATTGAAGTGCTTAATGCTCAAGGTGAAAAAGCTTGGAAAATCGGACATATCCAAGAAAATGCTGAATCAGTGGAAGGTGCAGACGAAAAAATTCGTGTGATCTTTGAATGATGAAAATTGCTGTTCTAGTCTCTGGGAACGGCAGCAACTTACAAGCCTTGATAGATGCAAATCTATCAGGGCAAATTGTAGGTGTACTGTCTAATAAAGCCGATGCTTATGCCCTAGAGCGTGCTCAAAATGCCAATATCGCGACAGCCGTAATCTCTCACAAAGACTTTCCTAGTCGTGAAGATTTTGATAAAGCTATGCATCAGCAACTTATCGCATGGCAAGCTGACGTGGTTATTTTAGCTGGCTTTATGCGTATTTTAACTGCTGACTTTGTCGATAAATGGCAAGGTAAAATGCTTAATATCCATCCTTCATTATTACCTGCCTATAAAGGCGTTAATACACATCAACGTGTATTAAATACGGGGGATCGATTACATGGCTGTACCGTTCACTTTGTGACTTCTGAACTTGATGCTGGTCAAGCAATTGCTCAATCTGCCATTGAAGTAAAAGAACATGACAATGTTGCATCCTTGGCCGAACGTGTACATAAACTTGAGCATTTTATTTATCCTCAAGTTGCAGAGTGGTTATGTAATGGCCAGCTCACATGGAAAAATGGACAAGCCTATTTCCGCAATCAAATTCTTGAACACCCTATCCGTTTTGCATCTTGGTAAAAGTTTGCTTAACGTCAATTAAAAAAGGACATGCATGCATGTCCTTTTTTTGCGAAAGCTTTATTAGCGTGAATTACGGTGAATAAGTTCCTTAATATAATTCACTGTATCAATCGGATGCTCTAGAGGGAACATATGCCCTCCTTCAACTACACTAAATGGAATCCCCATTTTACGTTTTGCCATTTGAGGAAAACCTCTTTTTAAGAAGGCACTCTCTTTTCCTACAACTAAATGTACTGGCATTTTCGGTTTTGGCATGGGTAACCACCACCAAGAAGGATTTTTACGGAAAATCGCAACTTCATCTTCACGGGAAATAGTTAACGTTACGCCACCACGTACCGAGTCTTCTTTCAAAGCATAGTCAATATAGGCTTGAAAGCAGTCTTCATCAAAATCCTTATAAAAACCTTTTGGACGTAACAATGCAGCTGCTTGCTCACGTGATTCCCAATGCTCGCGACGACGTGCAGATAAACCCGCTGGTGTCATATCATCAACTATTTTGGGTTTAAATAATTTTGCCATATGAAAAGCAAAAGAATATCTACCCAAAATAAGAGGCGGATCTAACATGATCACTTGTGAGAACAACTCAGGCCGTCTAAAAGAAGCCATTAAAGTTAAAACTGAACCGAGCGAATGACCCAGTCCAATCACTTTTCGCCCCTTCGCTTGACGTACAATACTATCAATTACCTGATCAACCAAAAAAGGCCAATGATTGGTAATCGGATAACGTTTGTCAGGTCCAATGAGTGGAACATAAATTACGTCATACTCATCTTTTAATTGATCAAACAATTTTTGATACACCATAGATGGCACGCCGTTGGCATGCGCAAAGTGTATAACCGGTTTTACTGACATACCGTTATCCTGCTTAAATTATTGTAGTTTTGCGTCCTGACTTGTTTGTAAGCGTTCAGCAACCGACTCACTTAAACCTTTCCCCATTTCTGATCCCATTCGCCCTAGAATAGATTGTAATGGGTTACGTTCAATCGTGTAGTCAACTTTATTATCAAGCTTCAGTTCACGCATCAAGCTTGTAATGTTACCTGAACGGTCAGCTACGCCTAACTGAATTGCTTGCTCGCCAGTCCAGAAAAGACCAGAGAAAATAGCAGGATCATTAGTTTTTAAGCGTTTCCCACGTCCTTCTTTAACTGCGTTAATAAAGTGAGTATGAACATTATCGAGTACAGATTGGATATGTTGTCTTTGTACAGGATTAATCGGTTTTGTCATACTTAAAATGTCTTTATTCGTCCCCGCTGTAAGAGTTCGGTCTTCAATTCCTAGTTTTTGAGCTAAACCAGTAATGCCATAGTTTGGCATAATGACACCAATTGAACCTACCAAACTTGATGGATTCACAATAATTTCATCGGCAGCAGAAGCAATATAATAAGCACCCGAAGCACCCATATCGCCAATTACCGCATAGACTTTCTTGTCAGGATGCTCTTTTTTCAAATAGCGAATTTCCTGCCAGATTTCATCTGACTGAACAGGTGAACCACCAGGAGAATTAATATTAAGGGCAATTGCTTTACTATTCGATGCCTCAAAAGCACGTTTAAGCGCTTTGTTTGTATCTTCACTATTCACAGCCTGATTGCTTGAAGCATCAATAGTTCCAATAATATCAACTACTGCAAGGTGAGCACTGCTACTACTTGCTGTAGAGCCATCTTTAGTGGTCGAACAGCCTTTGCCCATTAAGACGATAATGAACAATAGATAAATAAAAGTAAGTGTTTTAAAGAATATACCCCAGCGACGACTACGGCGTTGTTCTTCTACAGAAGCCAGTACAGCTTTCTCAAGGATTTGCCATTCTGGTCCGTTCTGTTTAGGGGTTATAGGTTCATTTTGTGGTTTTGGTGGCCAATCGGACATAAAATTCCAATCCAAATCAATCGAAATGATGTCATTATATACGTTGATTTGATAAAAACTGTCTAAATAATATGATTTCATTTATAATATTTTTGTCTTTTTTTACTTGTTGTTTCTTCCTTACTTACTGCTATAGATGACTAGACCAGATTCAAAAAGCATGAACTATCAATTACTCAAAACATTTAGCCGCCAACCCATTCAATTTGGGCGTTTTCTTGCTCGTCTGTTAGCAGGACTTGTAAATACTCTAAAAATTACTAGAACATCAAAAAGTATTGAGCTTAACTTAAGAATTGCGCTTCCGTATTTAACACCTCAGCAGCGTATAGCGATTACAGAAAAAGCTGTAAGAAACGAATTAACTTCATATTTTGAGTTTTTAAGTATTTGGGGCTCATCAAATAGTAAAAATATCTCACGCATTCACCGTATTGAAGGTGAACATTTTTTTCATGAAGCATTGGCTGCAAAAAAAGGTGTAGTTCTTATTGTTCCACATTTTGGTACGTGGGAAGTCATGAATGCATGGTGTGCTCAATTCACATCAATGACCATTTTATATAAACCCGTTAAAAATGCTGATGCAGACCGTTTTGTGCGAGAAGCCCGTAGCCGTGAACAAGCGAATCTCGTCCCTACCGATGAAAGCGGTGTAAGACAAATTTTTAAAGCATTAAAGCAAGGTGAAACGACAGTAATTTTGCCGGATCATACCCCTAATGTGGGTGGAGATATGGTGAACTATTTTGGTGTTCCACTTGCTTCAAGTAATTTAAGCGCAAAACTCATCCAGAAAACTAAAGCAAAAGCTCTGTTTCTTTATGCGATCCGTAATGAAAACGATGGCTTTACCATGCATATCGAGCCAATGGATGAGAAAATCTATGAAGGCACTGCGGACGATGGAACGTATGTCATCCATCAAGCGATTGAGCAACTCATTTATCAATATCCAGAACACTATCACTGGAGCTATAAACGTTTTAAAGCGAACCCTGCTTTAGACAATATCTATAATATCGATCCGACAGAAGCACTTAAAATTGTAGATAGGCTCAAAGCAGAAGCTTTAAAAACCTCTACTCAACCAGAGCCTATCCAAACGTCGGTCATGTAAAACTATTTTGTGATTTTCCAACACAAAACTTAAGGTCCCTTGTTCCACAGTGCTTTTTAGCGGAATATGTAGAGCTTTTAAACGTGCTATAACTTGTTGGCTAGGATGGCCATAACGGTTATCAAACCCTGCCGATGCAATGGCCAGTTTAGGTTTTAAGGTCGCCAAGAAATCATAAGCCGAACTGTGCTTACTTCCATGATGCCCTAGCACCAACACATCTATCTTCAAGTTAGGATAATCTTTTAATAACTCGTATTCAGCTTCCCATCCTGCATCGCCCATAATAAGAAAATTTTGGTAACCACCAACTTTTTTAAATTGAAGATATACAACACAAGAATATTGATTCTGATTAGAAGCAACAAAAGCCAGATCTTTTTCTTTAGGCCATAAAATTTGAATATCTAACTCAGGATAATGCCATTGTTGCCCTTGATAGCAATATTGGAATGGTTGCTTTAAATCATTTGGTAATTGTTCATTCGAAATAAGCTGCTTTACAGGAATCTCTTGTTGAATAAGAGGAAACGCGCCACTATGGTCTTGATCAAGATGGGATAGCACAACATGATCTAGTTGTCTTACGCCTTGCTGACGTAGAAAAGGCACTACAACATTTTGTCCAATACTAAATATTTTTTCATCGTAAGAACCGCCTGTGTCAATTAACCAGTTTTGTTCGGGATGTTGTAGAAAAATAGCCTGCCCCTGGCCAACATCTAAAATATTAAGCTGAATTTGCTGACTCGTTTTGTTCATAATAACTAAGGGTAAACAACATAATATTCCCCAAGTTTTGGGCAGAATTCCTTTAGGTAAAAATAAAATAATAATGGCACAACTAATCGCTAATAAAGACAGTGGCGTCAAGCTTATACCTTGTAATGTTAAAGAGAGTTTTTCTAATAAGCCCAAACAACTCAGCAATATGCTGAGCAACATATCATTGAAATGAAAAAGTATATTTCCAAATGGTTTTATTACAAACCATGCGCAAGCAGCCATGATGTTTAAAGGGACAATAACACCCCCAACAATAGGCACGGCAATAATATTGGTTAATGGAGCAACCCAAGAAATTTGTTGAAAGAAAAGTAAGGTTAAAGGACTCAATGCAATAAATATTTTGCCTTGAGATTCAATTAACACCTTACTCATAAAAATCATTTTTGAACTCAGACTCAAAAAATGTTGCTCAGGTAGCTGCGCTATAGTTTGGTAAATTCTTAATAAAATAAAACATGCCCCATAAGACAGCCAAAAACCTGCAGAAAGCACACTAAACGGGTCCATTAGCAACAGTAGACTTGCACTATATACGAGTAATGTAAAAGGTTTAATAGGTTGTTTTAATAATAGAAAACCAATAAATATAAATGCTGATAATAATGTTCGTAGTGCAGGAATTTCGAAACCTACAAATGCAGTATAAATTAAAACACCAAGGCAGCATGGTACAGCCATCAAAACCTGTTTCGGTTTCCATAAATAAATTTGAGGATAATAACGACTAATAAATTGATGACATGCCCAAGATAACATAATGGCAAAAATGAGCACATGTGGGCCTGAGATCGCCAATAAATGACTAATTCCTAATTGTTTGAACTGTAGTTGAGTTTCATCTGATAAAAGACTTTCATCACCTGTCAGCAAAGCTAAAATTAAACCCTTTTGCTGTAAAGATGAGCTGTTTAATATTTGCCTAAAAGTTAAGCGAAGTTTTTCTATATTTAAACGAAAACTATTGGAAAAAGACTGTTGTTCTTTTAAATGTTGCTGATAGCCCAATCGATAGATTTCATCGAGACTTAAAGGCTCAATATATCTCACGTTAAAACCAGACATAATATTTCGCTGAATAAACCACTTTTCCTGATCAAAAGCTCCTGGGGTGGCATAACTATGCGCAGGTCTTGTTTTTCCAGATATTCGATAATAGTGACCTAATTCAAGATTCTGATTATTCTTTAATAAATTTTGATTATTACTTTTTAAATATAGCAACCAATTCACCGGTTCTTTAGAAAGATTTAGAACTTGTGCAGTTTGTTGAACCTTATTATCTTTTTCTTCACTTAAACGGTTTATATAAACAATAATGTCGAGATTTCGGGTATCCGTTTCTCTTTGTTCTAATCGTTCAATCAGTGCTTTTTCAGCATAGTGGTAACCAACCATAAAAAGACTTGTTGTACATAATAAGCAAAACACTGCCTTTAAAAATGGTCGATCAACGAACATTGGTCGTTTATAAAGATAAAAAATAAAGGCAAGTAACAGTAGAGCCTCGCCCACTTTTTCATATTGCATGATTAAAGGGAAATCTATTCCCATCAATGCAATACCGCCAATCCACCCCAATAGAATAATCTTAAACATTTAAAAATCTAGTCATTATCATTTTAGGGGCAAAATTAAAGCCCAACTCAGTGGGCTTTAACAATGTGATTTAATGACAATTTTTTAAGAACCGTTTACCCACAGCCCATCTTCCATATGCAAGATTGAATCTGCTGCCTGAGCTAATTGCTCATCATGGGTCACAATTAACATTGCCATGTTTAGTTCTTTCTTAAGATCGGTGAGCAACTCGAAAATACCTACTGCTGTTTTACGATCTAGGTTACCCGTAGGCTCATCAGCTAGTACTACCGCAGGCTTAGTCACTAATGCACGAGCAAGTGCAACACGTTGACGCTCACCACCTGAAAGTTCACCTGGTTTATGGTCCATACGATGAGATAGCCCAACTCGATCTAGCAAATATTCAGCCTGTGCCTTTACCGACTTATATTGACTGTCTGCTCGAAGCATTAAAGGCATTGCTACATTTTCAAGAGCAGTAAATTCAGGTAATAAATGGTGGAACTGGTAAACAAAACCTAAGTATTGGTTACGTTGAAAGCCACGTTCCGCTTCACCTAAATTATCAAAGCGCTGACCATTCAAAAATACCTGTCCTTTAGTCGGCTGATCTAAGCCACCAAGTACATGCAACAAAGTACTTTTACCTGAACCACTTGCTCCGACAATAGATACAAACTGCCCTGCTTCCACTTGCAAAGAGAGACCTTTAATGACTTCAACCTTAGATTTACCGTCATCAAAATGTTTATAAATATCTTTTGCTTCTAAAACGACTTTACTCATAACGCAATGCCTCGGCAGGTTGAACTTTGGCTGCACGAAGCGCCGGATAAATAGTTGCCAAGAAACTTAAGAGTAAAGAAACAATCACAATAATTGTCACGTCTTGCCATCTTAAGTAAGAAGGTAAGTAATGTACAAAATAGGCATCGAACAGATTAAGTCCGAGAACATTATTAAACCAAGAAATAATATCGCTGATCGTAAGTGCCAGAATAACCCCTAAAACCGTACCCGCAACTGTACCGATCACACCAATAACCGTACCTTGCACCATAAAGATTTTAGTAATCATAGATGGCGATGCACCTAAAGTACGTAAAATTGCAATGTCTGATTTTTTGTCAGTCACGACCATAACTAAAGACGAAACAATGTTAAATGCAGCAACTACAATAATCAGTACAAGCAATAAACCAACTAATGTTTTTTCCATTTGGATGGCATTAAATAAGTTGCCATGTGTATAAGTCCAGTTGGTTGCGTAGAAATTGCTTGGTAAATTTTTCACAATGTCATCGGCAACTTGAGGAGCGGCAAAAATGTCATCTAATTTTAGACGAACGCCTTGAGCGCCATCAGGTAAACGCAATAAGGTTGAAGCATCATATAAAGCAATGTATCCAACCATCGAGTCAACTTCAGCACCTACACTGAAAATACCCACCACTTTAAAGCGTTTAAAACGAGGTACAACACCAGCTGGAGATGGAGTCGCTTCAGGTAAAACCAATGTCACGCTATCGTTTAAACGTAAGCCAAGCGAATCGGCCATGTCTTTACCAAGTACGATACCGAATTCACCTTTTTTAAGTGAGTCGAGACTACCGGCAACAATATGGTTTTGAATGATAGAGACATTCTTTTCATATTTAGGATCAATACCCGTCACCATAATACCTGCCACTTGCCCTTGAGCAGTTAACATACCTTGCAATTGGGTAAAAGGTGCAACTCCTGTCACGTGGGGATGATTTTCAACTCGTTTAACCAGTTCAGGCCAATCCGTAAGGATTTGCGTCGATGAAACTGTCGCTTGCGGTACCATTCCCAAAACACGATTTTTTAATTCGCGGTCGAAACCGTTCATTACAGAAAGTACCGTAATTAGTACAGCGACACCAAGTGTCAAACCGACCATCGAAACCAATGCAATAAAAGAAATAAAATGATTACTGCGTCGAGCGCGAGTATATCTCAACCCTATATACAGTGAGATTGGTTTAAACATACCTTCTAAATCCAAGGTCATTGATGGAAAAAGAGAAGTGTCCATTCACACTTCTTATTTAGCCATATCGTTAGATGCTGTATTAAGGCTTAAAAATCAGTAAGTTCTGATCTATCCTTAACAATCCTAATATTATATTGCTGCGCTATTTTCTACTACTTAAGATATGAGATCAATTTGATCATGCATTTAGCTACGAATTAGAACAATTTAATGAATAAGCTCAACAAATTACCCTCATCTTCTCCTACTTAGACTTAATATGTTGAGCAAAATTACGATTTGCTTGAATGTCTTTATAAAAATATAGAAATAGACCAAATAAGATAATGAAAGCTCCCACAAAAACCATAATCGACAATTGTTCATGGTTTAAAACAGCTCCAATGATCATTGCTAGCATTGGTGTAATGACTGTCGTTAACGATAAAGTGGTTGGTTTTATATTCTGAACAAGTTTGAAATAACAGAACATAGCCACAAGTGAAGCCATCAGAACTGTATAAATTAATGCAAATAAAGATTTAGCTTGTGGTAAATGAGTCGGTGCATATTGCCAAATAAATGGAATAAGGCAGCTTGCCAAAATTGAAGAAACCAAGATCGAACCGGTCGCTTGAGCCATTGGCTGAATTTTGGCATTCACTTTCTTTACCCAAAATATAGAAAATGAATAAACAAAAACACTGACCAACATTAAGACAATGCCAAATGGATGCACATGTTGATTTGAACCATTTAAACAAATGATCGCTAGTCCACAAACAGCAACAGCCATACCTAGCCACTGCAATTTAAAAAGATGCTGACCAAAAGCAAAACGACCAATCAACCCAGCCATAATGGGTGCTAGACCAAACATCAAGGCAATCATGCCAGAACTTAAATATTGGGTCGCAGCATAGGTAAAAATTTGCGAGCCGATTAAACTAAAAGACCCTGCAAAATAACTATGTAAAGCTTGCTTATGAGTTGGAAAAGAAGTTTTTAGAACAAGTAAAACAATAACCGACAGAGGCAAAGCTATATAAAACCGTAACAGTAAGGCCCACATGACATGTAAGTCAGATACGCTCCATACAATGGCTAAAGGTGTCGTTGCCCAGATAAATACAAGCAAGACATAAGTTGAAGCCAAGTTGGTTTGGGATGGCATAAGAGGCTCACTAAGCAGTTTTACGTTTTTGCTTTAAAATCGTTTGGTCGAGTGCGCTAGAAAATTCGCGCTTATCACGTTCTGAAATAGGTGGTGGACCACCCGTCTGTACACCTGCGCCGCGCAACGTATCCATAAAATCACGTAAGTGCAAACGTGCTTTTACGTTCGCTGTGGTATACACCTCACCACGTGGGTGAATCGCAATACCACCTTTCTCAATAACTTGAGCTGCGAGCGGAATATCTTGCGTAATGACAATGTCATTTTCAGACATACGATTCACAATTTCCTGATCGGCTTGATCGGCCCCACTTAAAACTTGCAGAGATTTAATACGTACTGAAGGAGTAATACCGACATTTTGATTGGCTACAAAAATCACTTCTAATTGATAACGATCCGAAGCTCTTAAAATGACTTCACGCAAAATTTTAGGTAATGCATCTGCGTCTACCCACAACTTGAATGGCAGCACGTTATTCTCTATTTCCACTAAAAATATAAGTCTAACAGATGCATTTCATTAGAGAATAGCGCTAAATATAAAACTTGTTTTCTAAATTTAATTTGAACAATATGTTAATGATTATTTATATGCACTCTTAACAACACATGTTTTGCTAGATGGAGAACTTTTTAATAACTAAATACGTGCTTTTACAAGAGAATTTACATATATTGACTTGAAAAATAGCAATTACCCTCGATTTAATATATCAAGTGAGATAAACCCAACATCAATCGTACCTATGAAAAATCAAAACAGTCCAGAAGTTATTACGGTAAACGACCA
Organism: Acinetobacter sp. OYA S30; assembly: GCF_033599315.1. Taxonomy (NCBI): domain Bacteria; kingdom Pseudomonadati; phylum Pseudomonadota; class Gammaproteobacteria; order Moraxellales; family Moraxellaceae; genus Acinetobacter; species Acinetobacter sp. OYA S30. Next base: position 35,911 of record NZ_JAWVAV010000025.1, on the reverse strand, counting down.
AAATTTTGGTAGTCATGGAGAGCATTGGAATCTACTGACTTCCCGTCCAGAGACAGATGTACCAAAATGGCTTGGACTAGCGCTTGATGCTCCTGTAATGCCAATGGGTTTATGCCAAAATGAAGACGAAATGGATCAATCTTTTTGGCTCATTCAAGGCCCACAAGGTCAGAAGGTCACTATTAATCAAATTATTGCAGTTGAAAATCAAAAACCTCGCGCTTTAAAAACTGCCTTCCCGAGTTTTGATAGTCCTTATCAATATAATGCCCAAATTGAGCGCATCATTACTTGTGACTCTGCTACTCAAGCGGTATTAAGTTTAAAATTAAATAAAAGTACAACGATTTATGCATTTGATAATTTATTTAGCGTTAATCGTTGCCAATATGACAAAACCCAAACTTATCAAGTCCAATTTAATGCATGGGCCTATGAATTAGAATCAGTGCCTGCGGGAGAAACAATTGTCGTAGATGATCCAGCGTCAATTAAACATCACCGTGCATTAAATGCGATTTTAACTGAACATAATGGAATTGCACCCGAAAACCTACAAGAACTGATTAATGAATGGCAACCAAAAACTAAAGAAGATCAAGAACCTGTAACGGTTGATTTTTCTAAAATGGTTGCATATTTATATGGAGAAAATCTTGGTCAAGAAGATGAAGCTTGGTTCCAAGGTAATATTGTCGGTAAAACTTCAATGTCATTTATGGGTGCAGAATATACCCTTTATGATGTCACTTTAGTTTTAGAAGACAACCTTCCTGCCATATTAGTGCGCATTGCTACAAAAAATGATTTGTACAAAAACTTTAATATTGGCGAATATATTCGTGGCAATATCTGGATTCAGGCGAATATTTATGCTAAAAATAGTGAAACTAATTGAATTTCACTAATATTTTAAAAATTAGGCTATTGAATGAAGATTATACCTGAACAAACCACCAGCCTCATTCAAACTAGTAACCCACGTATAAGGGTCGATACTGGTGCGTTTTGCTTTTTCGTTTTGGGTATGTTCTTAGCCGCAATTATGATACATCAATTTGGTTTTATGCCTTTTTAATTGATCATTTATATAAAAATAAAGCCCTCTTTTTGAGGGCTTTATTCATTTTATAATTTAACCATTACGTTTAGCAAAATCATCCATAAAGCGGATAAGCGCCTGAACGCCTTCTAATGGTACAGCGTTATAAATACTTGCACGCATACCACCTACTGAGCGGTGACCTGCTAAGTTCAATAAGTGATTTGCTTCAGCTTCTTTCAAGAATTGCTTTTCTAAAGCTTCATCTGCCAAAGTAAATGGTACATTCATAATTGAACGATTTGGAATGGCAATCGGGTTATTATAAAAGTCGCTTGAATCGATATAACCATAGAGTAACTGAGCTTTTTCAAGGTTAACTTTATGGATAGCATCTACCCCACCCTGCTCTAGTAACCATTCAAATACTAAACCAGACAAGTACCAAGCATAAGTCGATGGTGTATTTACCATAGAGCCATTCTTGGCTTGATCAGCATATTTTAAAATGCTTGGAATTTCTGCTTTAGCTTGATCCAGTAAGTCATCACGGATAATAACAATTGTTAAACCAGCAGGACCAATATTTTTTTGCGCACCTGCATAGATGAGACCAAATTTCGAAACATCAAGTGGAGCAGATAAAATGCTTGATGAGAAGTCACATACCAGTGGTGCTTTAACATCAGGAACGCTAGCAAACTGTAAACCGCCAATTGTTTCGTTATCGGCATAATGGACATAAGCTGCATCGTCAGATAAGTTCCAGTCGCTTTGCTCAGAAATGGCGAACTTACCGTCTACTTTAATACCAGCTTCTACAACATTAATATCGCCATAACGTTTTGCTTCTTTTAAAGCTTTTTCAGACCAAATGCCAGTATGGATATAATCTGCTTTGTTATTTTTTCCAAGCAGATTTAAAGGAATTGCTGAAAATTGTAATGACGCGCCACCTTGTAAAAATAGCACTTTATAGTTTTCAGGAATATTCATGAGCTTACGCAAATCTGCTTCAGCTTTTTCCGCAACAGCAACATAGTCAGCACTACGGTGACTCATTTCCATGATGGATAGGCCCTTACCTTGCCAATCCAACAATTCTTGTTGAGCTTTTTCTAAAACGGCAGTAGGTAATGCAGCAGGACCAGCACAGAAATTGTACGCGCGCATGATTTTTCCCTTGTAAAAGTGAAACACAATAAAAAAAGGCATTTAACCACAGATTGCTTAAGGTTGCAGCAGCTTCTCTAGTAAATATTTCAATGCTAGGGCGTGTTTATGCCTATTTTTTCAATAACTATTTTATTTATTTCATTGCTTTCACTTATTTTTTTATAAGTTTTATTAAATAAAGTTCAACTTGACTTGTGAATATAGTTTCCCATACTGTGATGAACATATAAAAACTTGCTGTATGATTTTCCATCAAGCAAAAATAAACTCAAAATCATTTTGTGCTTTTATACAATTGTATAATAAACAATATGATAATTGAATTTAATAACAAGAAATTTAAACTATAAGGGATGATCAAAAATTGTTATATAAAATGCCAACACATCAATATCGACAGTCTAAACGTCCTTTTTTGTTTAAACCCAATTACCTTGCGTTGGTATTGGGAGTATTAATTGCAACGCCTATTTATGCGCAAAGTTTAAGTTATGCTGAAGCAGAACAACAGGCTTTAAAAAGCTCATACAGCACTCAAGCCAACCAAGCATTACAACAAGCCTCTCAGTTAGAAGCCAAAGCGGTAAAAGGTTTAGGACTCCCCAGAGTTGATTTAAATGTGAGAGCATATGCTTTTCATAGCGAAACAGATGTACCCTTAGGCTCTTTTAAACAAAAACTTGAAAATGATTTAAGCCAAGGACTCAATGATAAATTATCCCAGTGGAACAATGTCATTCCATCAGATGTTTTAGGTCAAGTTCAGGAAGGCTCAAACCAAATCATACATGACGGTATAAATCGTTTTCCTGACTACGCTAATTTGACTGTAGAAGACCAAGTAGTCCGACCATCTATTTCAGTGGTGATGCCGCTCTACACAGGGGGCTTAACGACTAGTGCAAAAAAAATAGCTAACATTCAGGCTCAACGCTCCGAGCTTTCAAGCCAACAACAACAAGATATCCAGCGCTTCGAAGTCGTACAAAGTTATTTTAATGTGCAATTACAACAACAACTGGTTGCAAGTAGTCTATTTAACTTTAATGCAATGCAAAAACATTACAGCAATGCGTTAAAGCTCGAACAGCAAGGTTTTATTAGTAAAGGGCAACGTATGCAGTTTGAAGTTGCTCGTAACAATGCCGAACGAACTCTACAAAATGCGCAGGCAAATCTGAATGCTAGCCAATTTAATTTAAACAATCTTTTGCACCAGCAAAATAATGCTGATTTAAGTACTCCTCTTTTTGTAAATACTGTTCGTAGCCAATCGTTAGAATCTCTTTTAAGCAGTTACTCTCAAAAATCTAGCCTTGTGCAAAAAATGCAGTTAGACACTCAATTGGCAAATGCAAATATTCAGGCTCAACAAGCAGCAAAAAAACCGAGTCTTTTCGCTTTTGGTGAGTATTCACTCGATGAAAATGAAAACTGGATTGTAGGTGTTATGGCAAAATACAATCTTTTTTCTGGCGTAGATAAAAATAAGAATATTCATGCTGCCGAGTTAAAACGTTATGCTTCAGAACTCATGACTGAACGAACTAAACAAGAGATTGAAGCATTATTGAATAAGTCTTATAACGAGCTCAATTCAGCACAGCAAAGTCATACGCTATTACAAAGGAATATCAGCGCAGCTCAAGAAAACCTACGTATTCAGGAACTTTCTTTCCGAGAAGGCATGGGTACAGCGACTCAAGTGATCGATGCACAAAATGCATTAAGTGCTTTAAAAACAGAAATGGCTTTAAATGCTTATAAATATGTCATGTCGCTCGCAACTCTGTTGCAAAGCCATGGTTCTATGGACCAGTTTAAAGCTTATGTGACTCAACCACACACTGACTATATTCGCTAATGGGGGCATAACATGAATCAAGACTCAGCTCATTCAGAACAAAATTCTCCTGTTGCGGGTACGGCAGAAACTCACCAAAATCAGCAAAATACTCAAACCGACAATACTCAAGAAGTAAAAACGAGTAAAAGTGATTCTCAACCTCCTAAAAATTCGAAAATTAAACTAATTATTGCGGTCGTGGTTATTGCTCTATTAGGATTAATCATTTTTGGTTTGTGGAAAAGCTATCAACCTAAGCCTATTGAATTACAAGGCCGAGTTGAGGCTGAAACAGTTCATGTCAGTACTAAGGTTCCGAGCCGTATTGAAGAAATTTATGTGCAAGAGGGCCAGAAAATTTCCAAAGGTCAGCCCCTTGTTCGTTTAGTCAGCCCTGAAATAGAAGCTAAAAAACAACAAGCTTTAGCCACCCTACAATCAGCTTTGGCATTTCAATCTACGGTAGACCGAGGCTCTCAACAGGAAAATATTGATACTCTTTATGCCAATTGGCAGAGTATGAAAGCACAGGCAAACCTTGCTAAAACCACTTATCAACGTGGAGAAAATTTATATAGACAAGGTGTTATTTCTCGTCAAAGACGAGATGAGATGTTAGCCGCACAGACTTCTGCTCAAGAGTTAAGTGAAGCAGCTTATCAACAATATGCTCGAGCAAAGCGCGGAAGTACCAGTCAGCAGAAATCTACAGCGGATGCACAAGTTGAGATTGCAAAAGCCGCGGTAAGTGAAGCTCAAGCACTTGAGGCAGAAACTCGTTTACTCGCTCCTATTTCAGGTACAGTTTCAAAAACTTATGGCAAACCTTCTGAACTCGTTGCTATGGGTGTACCTGTTGTCAGCATTTTAGAAGATGATGATTTGTGGGTTAGTTTAAATGTCGGTGAAAACCAATACGCTTCTGTTTATAAAAACAAAACACTGGAAGGTTTTATTCCTGCGCTGAATCAAAGTGTGATGTTTAAAGTGAAAAATATTGATGCCGAAGGCGAATTTGCCACCATTAAAACCACACGTCAGACCGGTGGTTATGACATTCGTAGTTTTAAATTACATTTGGTGCCTGAGCGTCCTGTCAAAGACTTAAAAGTGGGCATGAGTGTTCTATTTAAAATTAAAGAAGAAAAATAAAACATGTTTGCCAGCATATTACGTGAACTAAACTATTTAAGAAGCAATAAATGGGATTTGTGTATGGTGACACTCATCCCTGCTTTTATCATTTTTTTGTTTAGCAGCATGTTTTATGCAGGTAAAGCTGAACATTTACCCATTGCCATTATTGATCAAGACCAGAGTGAACTGAGCCGTAATATTGGAAAGTATCTTTCGCTAAATCATACAGTCGATATAAAAACAATTACTACAAGCTCAAGTGAAGCCGAGAGATTACTCAATGAAACCAAAATATGGGGTTATGTTTTTATTCCGGATGGTGCCGAAAAACGTTTTGTGAAAGCTCAAGATGCTCAAATCAGTATTGCTTTTAACCAATCTTTTTTTAGTGTCGGGAACACGATTTCCTCGGCGATGTTAGTCAGCACTCTCAATGCTTTAGCAGACTATGCTGGCCAGAATTATCTTGCAAATAATATTCCCTATTTAGATGTACCTACAGCACACGTCAAAATTTCAACGCTTTATAACCCAAGCATGAGCTATGAGTTCTATTTAGAACCCTTCATGGTTCCAGCCGTATTACATTTATTACTATGTTGCTGTGTGGCATTTGCCATTGGACAAGAAATTAAACGCGGCACACTAACACAGTGGGTGAACCGAGAGAGTTTTATTCAAGGCTTATTGGCTAAAAATTTGCTGTATAGCTTTATTTTCTGTTTCTGGACTTGGTTATGGATGTTTTGGCTGGTTGAAATTCGAGGCTGGTTTGTAGCAGGTTCACTAAGTTTCTTATTAGCTGCTCAGTTCTTGCTTTATTTTTCTTATGCTTTAATTAGTAGTACCGTCATTCTCGCGACCAAAAATTTAAGTAAAACTTTTGGTTTTATTGCAGTATATGGCGGATCTTCTTTAAGTTTTGCAGGCGTTACTCTACCATTAAATAATGCACCGATTTTCACTAAATTTTGGTCACTGATTATTCCGTACACCCCTTATGCAAAGCTCCAGACCGAACAATGGGTGATTGGAAGTCCACTTTTCATTTCGATGTCTCCTTTCTTAATACTTATTGGCTACTGCCTTATTTATTTCTTTTTAAGTTGTTTGCTGCTTAAAAAACTGGTTCAAGGAGCAACACCATGAAGGAATTTTTAAAGGCTTACGTTCAAACATTTAAAGATATTGTTAGTAACAGTTCAGTTTTCACAACACTTATTTTATCCGTCATTCTTTATAGCTTTTTTTATCCGACAGCCTATAAAGCTGAGCGCGCAGAATCAATTCCAATTGTCATTGTTGATGAAGAACAAAGTCTTTTAACTTCTCAAGTCATTGGTCAAACAGCTAATAGCCCTCACGTTAAAATTGTTGATGTCACTGGTAATTTTCTTGAAGCTGAACAAATGGTTCGTGAACAAAAAGCCGATGGTATTTTACTTTTACCAAGCAATTTAACGCAGAGCTTACGCCGCGGAGAAACTGGCGGAATCGGCTTATACTTAAGCACAACCAACTTTTTAAAAACTAAAGAAATTGGGTTAGGTCTTGCCACCTCTATTGAAGCAACTTTAAAGAAATATATTGAAAGGTTTGGACAACGTACACACTTCCAGCCTGCTCTTTCTATTCATCAAATGCCTTTATTTAATACGCTTTCAGGCTACGGTAGTTATATTTTTCCTGCAGTTGCATCACTTATTATTCACCAAACAATTGTGTTAGGTCTGGCCATGCTGGTTGCAAGTTACCGCGAACAACATGAAAAAATTACCCCTATTCGTTTTGCAGGAATTTTTGCCAGTATCTTTACAATTGGTTGTTTAGGAAGTTTTTATCTTTTTGGTTTTACCTTGTGGTTCAATGACTATCCACACGGTGGAAACTTTATCGGTTTGCTAGTCGCTGTTCCTATTTTTATTAGCTGTGTAATTGGACTAGGTATGCTGATTGGCTCACTTTTAGACATGCCGGAACGTGCCGGTCATATTATTGTATTTAGCTCAGTTCCTCTTTTCTTATTAACTGGTGCCGCCTGGCCTCATCAAGCCATGCCTGAATGGTTGCAATGGTTTGCTTGGTATTTACCCTCTACACACGGCGTACAGATGTTTGTACAACTTAATCAAATGGGCGTTCCTTTAAATGTCGTGGCCCCGAAATTAATTTTTCTTGCGACTATTGGGGTTATATTTTTAATTACTGCCTATTCACGTTTAAAAGTATCTAAATAAACTTATTTACAGGCTAATTAAAGTGTACAGATTATATTTTTATTTACTATAAAATCTTATAGTTAAAGCTTATTTCTTAAAAAAATTGACTTAAATTTTATAAAAAATCAAATAAATTCAATAAATTAATTTATATCAATTGTCATAAAACCTTAAGAAAACTTTAAGTTGGAATTAAGGAAATTTCTCCATATTAAAAACGTATAGTTTTTCAGCAGCTAAGCAGAATAATTCTGTAACCCTGCCCTATGGTGGAATTTAGATATGGCAAAGGTGTGCTATTGCGCAGATGACTTTGCAATGAATGCAGAAATATCTGACGCAATTATTCAACTTATTGAACAAGGTGCGCTTCAAGCCACCTCATGTATGACCCAATCTGATTTATGGGAAACTGCTGCTGCCAAATTAAAACCGTTTAGTGATCGAGTTGATATAGGTTTACATTTAAATCTTACCCATGCTTTCGCTTCGGGTAATCTGGTTTTTCCCTTACCTATGCTTATAGTCCGAGCATGGTCTGCAAGTCTTAATCGCGAATTAATCACTCAATGTATTGAGGAGCAATGGGACTTATTTGTTTCAGTATTAGGAAAACAACCTGACTTTATAGATGGTCATCAACATATTCATCAATTTCCATTTATACGTGATATTTTGCTGCAATTACTAAAAGAGAAAAAATTTACGGGTTGGATTCGAAATTTACAACAGCCGATCAATCCCCCTCATTACCGTTTTAAAACTTGTATGCTCTCAGCATTAGGTTCTAACTCTTTGGCAAAAGCTTGCCAGACATATCACTTTAATCAAAATGGCCAATTTGCTGGCATCTATGATTTCAAACTGACCAATTATGGCCAACTCAATCAATATTGGCTTGCGAATGCAAAAGACCATTTACTGATTATGTGCCATCCAGCACTTGCACAATCAAAGGATCAAGATCCAATTCAACACGCCCGAATTCAAGAATATCAATACTTCAGTTCGGATCAGTTCCAACTTGATTGTCAACAATACGGTATCCAGCTCACCAGACTAGGGGCAATGCAATGAATATAAAACCCTTTTTATCCTGCGTTGTTCCAGCCTACAACGAAGCAGAGAATTTAAAAACCTTTATTCCTGCTTTGGCAAATAGTCTAAAACAGCAAAATCTTAGCTATGAAATTATTGTGGTAGATGATGGAAGTAAAGACGATACCATTCCAATTTTACAAACAATGATTGAGGATTATCCTTTAGTTGTGCTGGAGCTTTCACGGAACTTTGGCAAAGAAGCAGCTTTAAGTGCCGGTTTAGACCATGTGACTGGTGAAGTTGCTCTACTGATTGATGCTGATTTTCAACATCCATTTGAAGCAATTCCAACCATGATTAATCTTTGGAAAAATGGTTATGACATGGTCTATGGTATTCGTAATCGTACAACCGAATCATGGCTTAAACGTGTTTTAACCCAAGCTTATTACCGTATTTTAAACTTAAGTTCACCTATTGATATTCCAGAAAGTGCTGGAGATTTCCGGCTTCTTGATGCAAGAGTTGTTGAAGCCATCAAACAGTTACCAGAAAAAAATCGTTATATGAAAGGCCTATATGCTTGGGTTGGCTTTAAAAGTATAGGCATTAATTTTTCTGAGCAAGAACGTCAACATGGCCGTTCTAGCTTCAACTTAAAATCTCTTTTTAACTTAGCCATGTCAGGTTTAACGGGTTTTTCTGATTTACCTTTACGCGTATGTATTTACTTAGGTGCAATTCTAGCCTTAGGTGCGATGAGCTACGGAGTGTGGATTATCATTAAAACTTTGATTGAGGGAATTTCCATTCCGGGCTGGGCAACACTTGCGGCAGGTATGACGCTATTAGGTGGCATTCAATTGTTATTCATTGGAATTTTAGGTGAATACATTGGCCGCATTTATGCTGAAGTTAAAAACCGCCCAAAATATATTATTTCTACCGAACATTCTCGTACTAAGCAGGAACATTCAATCGCCCACCAAGAAAATACGTTCTCTAGTTTCTAATGTTTGCTCATATTCTTCAGCTTGCGCGGTTTACTACTACAGGGACCGCAGCAGCACTTACTCATTATAGTGTAGCCATGCTTCTATTTAAGAAACATGTTGCACTGCAATATGCCAATTTATGCGCTTTTCTACTCGCCTATTGGGTGAGCTATTTTGGGCACCGCGTTTTTACGTTTAAAGCGCAACATCTTACGCATCGGCAGACTCTCCCGAAATTCACGTTGGTTGCCAGCTTAGGGTTTTTATTTAATGAAAGTTTTCTTTTACTTTCAAACCTCTATTTTAACGTACCTGTTTCAACCTTAGTGTGTACTGCAATTGTTCTGACATCTATGGTGACTTTTTTACTTAACCGTTTTTTTGCATTCCAACATTAAGGATTATGTATGCAGCAATGGCTTCGTAGTTCCAAATTTTTATTAATATTCTTACCGATTTGGCTATTTGTTTTGTCTTGGATTAGACCCTTATCTGTACCAGATGAAGGTCGCTACGGAGATATTAGCCGTACTATGTTCGAATCTGGAGACTGGTTAACTCCACGAATCGATGGCTTACCTTTCATGCATAAGCCTCCTTTACTACATTGGTTAAGTTCTATGTTTATGGAGCTTTTTGGTGTGCATGTATGGGTGTTACGTTTAGTACCTGTTTTGGCTGGTACCCTCATGTTAGTGGGACTATTTTTATTTGTAAAAAAGCATATTTCAGAAAGCGTTGCACAACTTACCGTTATTATTTTAGCCACTAACCTGCTTTTTTTTGGTAGTAGCCAATACATTAACCATGATTTACTGCTCGCCTCTTGGATCACCATTAGTGTTTTATGTTTTGTGGACTTCACCATTTATGCACGGAAATCTATTTTATTTTTAGGTTATATCGCTGGTGCAGCAGCCTTCTTAAGCAAAGGCTTAATTGGAATTTTAATTCCCGGCATGATTCTTTTACCGTGGTTAATTTACACCAAGCAATGGAAGAAAATACCTTCTCTTCTTAATCCATTGGCTATCTTGTTATTTTTATTCATCGTTAGTCCGTGGCTCTACTTGGTACAAAGTAAATATCCTCAATTTTTACACTATTTTTTTATTGATCAACAATTTAATCGTTTCAGTTCAAAAGAGTTTAATAACAAACAACCATGGTGCTTCTATCTGATGATTTTATTTGTCAGTTTTTTACCATGGCTTTTTGCGAGTAGATTTACGTCTATAAAAACCATTTTTAAAGATTATAAATCATGCTCTTTACTTGCCCTATTTGTATGGTGGTTTGTTTCTGTTACGGTTTTCTTCTCTATTCCGCCTTCTAAGCTAGCAGGCTATATTTTACCTGCTGTTCCGCCTTTTGCCATTTTCTTCGCGCTTGTGATGAATAAGGTTCTTGAAAGCAGTAATAAAACCAGATTGCAGACTTGGGGTATTCCTGTATTTACTATACTTGTTGGAATTGGCGTTAGTGCAACACCACATTTTATTCGTGCACATCAGCCTTTTTTCCAAAACCAAGCCATATTTATTTATCTCATTGGTGCCTTATTAATTGTGCTTCCACTTGTGTTAGTTGGGCTATATAAAAAACAGAAATTGAAATATTTGACCTATATTTTTATAAGTTTAATTGTTCTATGTAGTGCAGTCCCATTTGCTGTTCGTATTTTAGATACCAAAAACAATGTAGGCCAAACAGATTTTGCTGAGTACATTGCCCCATCTACAAAAATCGTTTTCTACAATTATTATTTCTATGATGTTCCATTCCTTTTAAAACTTAAGCAGCCCGTTTATATCGTAAACCAATGGGATACTGTACATTCAGATAGTGCCTCTTTAGAAATTAAAGATGGTTTGTTATTTGAACCGCAACTCAAAAAGTACTTGTGGAGCGAACAGCAGCTTCAAGATGCTCTAATGCAAAAACAAGATCTGATCGTGATAAGTCAACCTCATAATTTTGCAACTAAAGACCCGTCAGTAAAAACTTTGCATTACAGAAACTATGATGTGTTTATTTTCCATCCCTCGAAATAAACCAGAAATAAAAAAGGAAGCCGAAGCTTCCTTTTTTTATTTTAAAACGTTTTACTCTTCAGAAGTATCTTCATTATTAGATACAGCTTCTTCGCTATCAGTTTCAGTCGTATCTACTTCACCTTCAAGAAGTTCTTCTTCGTCTTCTACAGCTTCAATTGAAACTACGCCAACGAGCGTTTCTTCTTCGCTTAAACGGATCAGACGAACACCTTGAGCATTACGGCCTGTCATTGCAACTTCTGCAGCACGCGTACGAACAAGCGTACCACCATCAGAAATTAATAATAACTCTTTGGTTTCATCAATAGAAACTGCACCAACTAGCTCACCGTTACGTTCACTTGTCTTGATCGCAATAACACCCTTACCACCACGTTTCTTGGTCGGGAAGTCATTTACTGGAGTACGTTTACCATAACCGTTGGCACTCGCACACAGTACTTCACCTGTCTCAGGCACAACAACAAGCGATACGATGCGACTTACTAGACTTGAATCTGCTGAATCATCATTATCATCTGAATCATCATTTTCAACATCTGCATCTTCTTCACTTAAGGTGCTGCTTGCAAAGCTTACACGCATACCACGTACACCTTTCGCTGTACGACCCATTGCACGTACGTCAGTTTCAGCAAAACGAATTGCTTTACCTTCGTTAGAGAACAACATGATTTGCTGATTACCATCAGTAATCGCAACACCAATTAAGGTATCTTCTTCATTAAGTTCAATAGCACGTAGACCATTTGAACGAATGTTTGCAAATTGTTCTAACTCAACACGCTTAACCGTACCAGAAGCTGTCGCCATAAACACATAGTGGTTTTCCGGGAACTCGGTTAACGGCAAGATTGCGGTTACGGTTTCTGTTGCATCTAGAGGTAACAAGTTCACGATTGGACGGCCTTTTGCCCCACGTGATGCTTGAGGAACCTCAAATACTTTCAGACGGTACACTTTCCCCACATTGGTAAAGCAAAGTACGGTCGCGTGGTTCGATGCTACAATCAGATGTTGAATAAAGTCATCATCTTTCATTGAAGTCGCAGACTTACCACGTCCACCACGGCGCTGTGCCTGATAGTCTGAAAGTGGTTGAGTTTTTGCATAGCCCGTTTGCGAAACCGTTAATACCACTTGTTCTTCTGGAATTAAATCTTCACGGCAGAAATCAACACGAGATTCAACAATTTCGGTACGACGTGCATCGCCATATTGTTGTAAAACTTGTGCCAACTCTTCGCGAATAACACCCATTAACAAGTTGAAGTCATTTAAAATTGCAGTAAGTTCAGCAATTTGACCTAAAATTTCAGTATATTCCGCATGTAACTTGTCTTGTTCAAGACCAGTTAAACGGTGTAAACGTAATTCTAAAATTGCGCCTACTTGTGTTGGTGACAGACGATAAATTGAATCACTTAAACCAAATGGACGATTTGGATCTTCACCTTCAATTTCATCTGGGCGAACAGAAATTGCACCAGCTTTTTCAAGTAGTGCAACAACGCCACCACCTGCCCACTCACCCGCAAGTAAACGCTCACGCGCTTCAGCAGGGTTTGCAGAAGTTTTGATGGTTTCAATAATTTCATCAATATTGGCTAAGGCAACTGTCAAGCCTTCCAAGATATGACCACGTTCACGTGCTTTACGTAATTCGAACATGGTACGGCGTGTCACAACTTCTTGGCGGTGACGAATAAATGCCGCAATAATATCTTTTAGATTCATCAATTTTGGTTGTCCATTGTCTAGACAAACCATGTTGATGCTGAATGAGTTTTCAAGCTGGGTATTTAAGAATAAGTTATTTACAACGACTTCTGCGTTTTCACCGCGTTTCAAGTCAATTGCAATACGCATACCTTCTTTATCAGACTCATCACGAAGTTCTGAAATACCTTCAAGCTTTTTCTCTTTTACTAACTCGGCAATACGTTCAATAACTCTTGCTTTGTTTACTTGATATGGAATTTCAGTAAAGACGATGGTTGTACGACCTGTCTTTTCATCTTCTTCGAAATGGTATTTACCACGAATGTGTAAACGACCTTTACCGGTACGGTAGGCATCAACAATACCTGATTTACCGTAAATAATACCGCCTGTAGGGAAGTCAGGACCGGTAATGTATTCCATCAATCCTTCAATCGAGATATTCGGATTGTCAGCATAAGCCAAACAAGCATTCACAACTTCTGTCATGTTGTGTGGTGCCATGTTAGTTGCCATACCTACAGCAATACCAGCAGCACCGTTAATTAACAAGTTTGGAACACGTGTCGGAAGTACTTCAGGGATACGTTCCGAACCGTCGTAGTTATCTTCCCAGTCAACTGTGTCTTTTTCTAAATCTGCAAGAAGCTCATGTGCCAGCTTAGTCATACGGACTTCGGTATAACGCATTGCCGCGGCGCTATCGCCATCGATCGAACCGAAGTTACCCTGACCATCAACCAATAAATAACGTAAGCTAAAGTCTTGAGCCATACGAACAATGGTTTCATAAACAGCTGAGTCACCATGCGGGTGATATTTACCGATTACGTCCCCAACGACACGAGCAGATTTCTTGTAGGCTTTGTTATAGTCATTGCCCAATTCGTGCATGGCATAAAGCACACGACGGTGAACAGGTTTAAGACCGTCTCTCACATCCGGCAATGCACGAGATACAATTACACTCATCGCGTAATCTAAATATGAATGCTTGAGTTCGTCCTCAATGGCAATCGGTCGGATTTCCGATACGCTCATGCATACTCCTTCTTACAGATAGATATTTCTATCCGTTTATATGTCTTGATCTTGCAAAAAATTTAGTTCCGGAAAGTGAACTAAAATCGAAAAAAATATAGCTGTATACTATAGCATAAAAGCGCTCTGTAATGTGCGGAATCTACACTGCCAATCTGGTGATATTTGTATAATTTAATTGCATATTATTCTACTCTTTTAGCTGCAATCATTATCTTCATGCCTAATCAAAACTATGTGAATTTTATTTTATAAAAATCAAACATCCAAAGCTTAAATTTTCTAATTTTTACTTCTAACTTCAGACTCTAAAACAAAAAACCCCTAGTTCAAAACTAGGGGTTTTTAACTTTAATCAATAAAGATTAAAGCTTAGATACCAACTCTGGTACTACAGCGTTCAAATCACCAACTAACCAGTAGTCAGCAACGCTGTTGATTGGTGCTTCTTCGTCTTTGTTGATAGCAACAATAACTTTAGAATCTTTCATACCAGCCAAGTGCTGGATCGCACCAGAAATACCTACAGCAATGTAAAGCTCAGGTGCAACGATTTTACCAGTTTGACCAACTTGGAAGTCGTTAGGTACGAAGCCTGCATCAACTGCTGCACGTGAAGCACCTTGTGCTGCACCAAGCTTGTCAGCTAATGGGTCAAGTACTTTGTGGTAGTTCTCACCAGAACCTACACCACGACCACCAGATACAACAATACGAGCAGCTGTTAATTCTGGACGATCAAGTTTAACGATTTCTTCAGATACAAACTTAGAAACACCAGCATCTTTTACTTCGCCAACTGTTTCAACAGCAGCTGAACCACCTTCCGCAGCAACTGGATCAAATGCCGTACCACGAACAGTACCAACAATGATTGCTTCGTCAGATTGAACAGTTGCAATTGCGTTACCAGCGTAGATTGGACGCTTGAATGTGTTAGCCGATTCAACAGAAATAATGTCTGTGATCATGCTTACATCAAGAAGCGCAGCAACACGTGGAAGAATGTTCTTACCAGTAGTTGTAGAAGCAGCTAAAACGTATTTGTAACCTTTAGCCAAGTCAGCAACTAAGCCAGCTACGTTTTCAGCTAATTGGTTTGCATAAGCAGCGTTGTCAGCAAGTAATACTTTGCTCACACCAGCAACTTTAGCAGCAGCGTCAGCAACTGCTTGAGCGCCTGAACCAGCAACTAATACAGTAATATCACCACCGATTTTTTGAGCTGCAGCAACAACGTTTAAAGTAGCACCGTTAAGTGTCTGGTTGTTGTGATCAGCGATAACTAAAATACTCATGATTTTATCCTTCCGTATTAGATCACTTTCGCTTCATTTTTCAATTTTTCAACAAGCTCATCTACAGATTTCACTTGTACACCAGCTTTACGTTCTGCAGGCGCTTCAACTTTAATCGTTTTAAGCTTAGTACCAGCTGTAACACCGTAATCAGCAGGAGATTTAGTATCAAGCGGTTTTTTACGAGCTTTCATGATGTTAGGCAATGCAGCATAACGTGGCTCGTTTAAACGCAAGTCAGTTGTAATGATTGCAGGAAGTGCAAGTTCAACAGTTTGTAAACCACCGTCGATTTCACGAGTCACTTGTACTTTACCGCCATCCACTTTCACTTCAGAAGCAAACGTACCTTGACCAGCGCCTAATAATGCACCAAGCATTTGACCTACTTGGTTAGAGTCATCATCAATTGCTTGTTTGCCAAGAAGGATAAGTTCTGGTTTTTCAGCGTCAACAACACCTTTTAAGATTTTAGCAACTTCTAGAGCGCCAATTTCGTCAGTAGTTTCAACTAAAATACCGCGGTCTGCACCCAAAGCCATTGCAGAACGGATTTGTTCTTGAGCTTCTTTAGGACCAATAGAAACAACAACGATTTCTGATACTGTTCCTTTTTCTTTTAAGCGAACCGCTTCTTCCACTGCGATTTCACAAAATGGGTTAATTGACATTTTAACGTTGGTAAGGTCAACCCCACTATTGTCCGGCTTAACACGAACTTTAACGTTGGCATCAACCACACGTTTTACAGCAACAAGAGCCTTCATGTAATCCTCGGCTGTTCTAGCAAAAGTAAATGTTGAGAAAAGTATATTAACTCTTCGATTAAAATTTTTTAGGTACCCTATCTTGCAATGTGTTTGGCATTTCGGTCAAGTCACAATTTTCTGGAACGGGGCAAAAAAAATGAAATCATCAGTTCATAAAAAAAATTTTATACATATCTAACTCCTATTTTATTCTTTTTAAAGTCTATTTTATACATTGATTTTTATTATCTTTTTATCTTATTTACCTTATTAGTCAGAGGGATAAGACTCTCAAAAATGAGTCAAAATTTATAGTTTTTAGACTATATATGCCGACAAAATGTGCAAAGATCAAAATGGTCAATTGGGTAATTTCATCGATTTCTTTTAAACAAATTTGTAAAAAAATACAAATGATCTCTACATTCTGCTTTTTATTCCAGTTAAAGCGGCTTAATGCTTAGTGGCTCGTGGATGGGCCTGATCGTACACTTGGGCCAAATGATCAAAATCAATATGTGTATAAATTTGAGTAGTCGATAAATTGCTGTGACCTAACATTTCTTGAACTGAGCGTAAATCACCACTACTTGATAACATATGACTAGCAAAACAATGTCGAAGTAAATGTGGGTGTAAGTCGACATTTACACCCGCTCTTTGTGCCTGAAGTTTTACACGCTTTTCAATTTGCCTAGGGGTTAATGCACCGCCTCGCTGTGAAATGAAAACGGAAGCATTTTGGTCAAAATGGCCTTTCCAGATATTATAAATTTTTAGCCAATTCAATAAGCTTTCTTTTGCCTTTTTCCCAAACGGTACAATACGGGTTTTATTTCCTTTACCTGTAATACGAACGAGTTGACGATTAAAATCAATATCTTTAATCGTTAAGCCTTGCAGTTCAGCGAGCCGTAAACCACTTGAGTACAGTAGTTCCAACATGGCTTTATCTCTTAACCAAAGCTGCTGATCAATTGGTTTTTCAGGCATGGGTTGATCTAAAATTTGATTAACCGTTTCTATGTCAATCATGCCCGGTAAAGGTCTAGGCTGACGTTTCAATTTAAAATCGTCAGTAGGATTAATTTCTAGGTATTTGCCCTGTTCAGCCCACTTCATAAACTGACGAATAGAAGTAAGATGACGTTGCATGCTACTTGAACTTAACTGATCTTGCTCAACACGTTGAGCCAAATATTCACGCAAATCTGAAGCTTCAACATTTCTTAAATCAACTTTTTTAAGCTCACAAAACTCAAGGAAGCTTCTAACATCTCGCTCATAAGCGGTAATTGTATGCTCAGACTGGTTTTGAATTTTTCTTTCTTTTAACCACATTGAGAGCAGTTGTAATGCAAAATCCAAATTGCTCTCCATTTATTTGCCCATTTTTTTGAGTGTACCAAAAACTATTTAATCAGGAAAATTTGATATCGCACAGCATAATGAATCCAACTTATATATTACACTTTATACTAAGTATCCGTTGGACTTACACCATGACCGCCATACTCATTCCTTATTTAATTGCCATTACTTTACTTACCCTTACCCCTGGTTTAGATACAACTTTAATTATTCGTACTGCAACACTTGAAGGAAAATCTAAAGCGTTTCAAGCAGCTCTAGGAATTAGTCTTGGCTGTATTGCTTGGGGAATTGTCGTGGCATGCGGTCTAGGTGCCCTACTGATGGCATCCGACTTAGCATTTAATATATTGAAATGGATGGGCGCCGCTTATTTAGCATGGCTGGGTTTAAATATGATTTTAAAACCTCGTAGTCAGCTCGCAGATATACAAGACAATCATTCAAATCGCTCTACTTCAGAGAATTGGTTTATTAAAGGTTTCTTTGGCAACTTACTCAATCCAAAAGTTGGTATTTTTTATATTTCATTTCTTCCCCAGTTCATTCCAGCGCAAGCATCGGCTGTTACTTGGGTAATGGGACTAGTAATGATTCATGTGGTGATTGGCGTGTTATGGTCAAGTCTATTAATTCTGACTATGCAGCCACTTTCACGTTATCTAAAGCAACCCAAGTTTGTAAAATATATGGACCGAATTACGGGCAGTATTTTTGTTCTATTCGCTTTGAAATTGGCGTTGAGTAAAAGGTAATAAAATTAAAAAATTATTGTACATATAAAAGAAAGCCTCTTTTATCACGTTAACTGATGAAAAGAGGCTTCTATTTAGGCCATGCGATTAACCTTGGAAATAACGTAAATCCAAACGTCCATCATATACATGAGTTGTTGGACCAGTCATCCAGACCACATCGCCTTCTTGCCATTCAATTTGTAGCTTACCGCCAGCAAGTTCAACTTCTACAGAGTTCGCAAGTAGACCACGGCGCATGCCACTTACCGCAGCAGCACATGCTCCTGTACCACACGCAAGTGTCTCACCCACACCACGTTCAAATACACGTAAGCGAACATGTTTGTCATCAATCACTTGCATGAAACCAGCATTAACTCGCTCAGGGAAACGTTTATGTGATTCAACTTGCGGGCCAATACCTGCTACATCAGCAGTAAGCACATCTGGAACAATAGTGACCGCGTGTGGGTTACCCATGTTCACAACATCAATACTAATGTTTTGGTCATTTGCCAACTCAAGGGTATATAAAGCTTCAGGTTCATCAGCCACAAATGGAATTTCATTTGGCAGAAACTTTGGGTAACCCATATTTACGCGCACCCAACCATTTTGCCCAAGCTCTGGCTTTACAATACCCGCTTTGGTTTGTACGGTAATGTTGGTTTTATTAGTTAAATGACGTTCGTGGACAAAACGGGCAAAACAACGCACACCATTACCACATTGCTCAACCTCAGAACCATCTGCATTGAAAATACGGTATTTAAAATCAGCTTCGGGTACATCTGGTGGTTCAACAATTAAAAGCTGATCAAACCCCACACCAAAGTGTCGGTCTGCCAAACGTTGAATTGTTGCTGTATCTAAATAAGCTCTTTGGCTAATTAAATCAACTACCATGAAATCATTGCCTAAACCATGCATTTTGGTAAATTCTAATAACATCTCATTTACTCCTCAGGCAATAAACGTTCTTTTTCCCAAAGCGACTCAACCGTTTCACGTTCACGAATTAAATAGCTCTTTTCACCTGATACCATGACTTCTGCTGCACGGCCACGCGTGTTGTAATTTGAGCTCATGACAAAACCATAAGCCCCGGCACCAAGTACAGTCAACAAGTCATTTTCTTGTAATGCGAGTGAGCGGTCTTTACCAATGAAATCACCTGTCTCACAAATTGCACCAACCAAATCCCAAGTTTTTTCTTCGGTATCTGTACGTGGTACAACAGGTTGAATATCCATCCAAGCTTCATATAAAGCAGGACGAATTAAATCATTCATTGCTGCATCAATAATCGCGAAGTTACGATGCGTCGTTGGTTTAAGCAAATCAACTTTGGTTAAAAGTACACCTGCATTTGCACTGATGCTACGACCCGGCTCCATATAGACTTTCAAGCCTAATTTTTCTAAAGCCGGCTTCATAGAGTTTGCATATTCTTCAACACTTGGCGGTATTTCATCTTTATAACAAACCCCTAAACCACCACCGATATCGATATGTTTCAGATTAATGCCTAGTTTTTTCAACTCATCAATCATCACAATGACACGGTCTAAAGCATCAACAAATGGTTTAGTTTCAGTGAGCTGTGAACCAATGTGGCAATCAATACCTACGATTTCAAGGTTAGGTAAAGATGCAGCATATTGATAAGTTTCATAAACTGCATCACTTGGAATACCAAATTTATTTTCTTTTAATCCTGTTGAAATATAAGGATGCGTTTTTGCATCGACATCAGGATTTACACGTAAAGAAATAGGCGCTTTTTTGCCTAGGCGAGCTGCTACTTTTTGAATACGGTCCAACTCTGCATAAGACTCGACATTAAAACAGGCAATACCTACATTTAATGACGTTTCAATATCAGCTTCAGTTTTACCTA
This sequence comes from Acinetobacter sp. OYA S30, assembly GCF_033599315.1. Taxonomy (NCBI): domain Bacteria; kingdom Pseudomonadati; phylum Pseudomonadota; class Gammaproteobacteria; order Moraxellales; family Moraxellaceae; genus Acinetobacter; species Acinetobacter sp. OYA S30. The sequence goes on along the minus strand of NZ_JAWVAV010000025.1, from coordinate 15,580 downwards.
AACCTGAAAAAACAATTTTAGAAGCATCGCCACCTGCTTTTAAAACACGTGCTAGCTCACCACCAGACACAATGTCAAAACCCGCACCAAGTTTTGCCAAGACATTAAGAACAGCTATATTTGAGTTTGACTTCACCGCAAAACAGATTTGATGATCAATAAAGTCAAAGGCACGATCCATATCTAAATAATGTTTTTCAAAAGCTGCTTTTGAATAAACATATAACGGTGTGCCAAATTGCTGTGCAAGCTGCTCTAGAGAACATTGCTCTGCATGCAATACTCCATTAATGCGGGTGAAACTCATGAAGGTGTCCTTATTTCAAAGCTTAAGGTGATGTAGTTTGTGATTGAACGGCTGATGATTCGACTGACTGTTCAGCCTGTTCATCTTGTTGCACAACTTGTTTCTGTTCTTTATTACGATAGAGCAAGTATTTTGCACGTTTGTCATAATTTGGATCAGAAGGTAGCTGCAATGCTCCTGACTGACCGCAAGCGCTAAGCAAAATACTGCTGCTCAATAAACTGATGAGGCAAATGACACGACGCATCTGAGCACCTGATTTAAACAATTCGATGCAGTATACCGTGATCAGGCAAGCGGCTAAAGAGTAAACTTGAATAGAAAAACAATATGCATAAAAAACGCCAGCTTTTCAGCCAGCGTTTGATCATAACCAAATAAATTTAATTATTTTTTATGACGTGGTTTATAGAAGAAGAAATAACCAATGATCAAAATAACAAACCAAATTGGGCTGACTTTAAGCGCTTTAAAAGTGTCTGGCTCTAAAGACAATACGTAAATCATACCAATAAAGAAAATAATCGTGATCCAACATGTAAATAAGCCACCCGGCAATTTAAATGTTGATTTGGCATGCAGTTCAGGACGCGTGGTGTAATAACGGATGTAACTCCAGATAATAAGCAACCACACGCAGATGAAGAGAATCGTTGAAAGTGTTGTTGCAAGCGTAAATGCTTCAACTGTATTTGGTACAAAATACTGTAATGCTGCACCTAACAATAAACACGCAGCAGAGAAATACAATGCATTTGCCGGTACCGCACGTCTGTTAAGTTTACCAAAAGCTTTTGGCCCCTGATCTTCACGAGATAAACCAAACAACATACGACTTGTTGAGAATACACCACTGTTCATGGATGACATGACTGATGACAATACCACCAAGTTCATCAAAATCGCGGCTGCCGCTACCCCTGCTTGACTAAACAGGTTTACAAATGGACTGATCGCCGGATCAATTCTGTTCCATGGTGTTACTGACATTACAATGAGTAGCGCCAATACATAGAAAATAATGATACGGATTGGAATTGAGTTAATCGCCTTAGGCAAATTACGCTCAGGGTCTTTAGTTTCCGCAGCTGTTGTTCCTACAAGCTCGACACCCACGAAAGCAAAAATTGCAATCTGGAAACCGGCCAAGAAACCATGCACACCTGTTGGGAAGAAACCACCATTTGCCCAAAGATGAGTAAATGAAGCGACTTCACCTGTAGTAGACGTAAAGCCTGTAAAGATCATCCACAGACCCACTGCAATTAAAATAATAATCGCAAGGATTTTAATAAGTGCAAACCAGAACTCTAATTCACCAAACAATCGAACTGTTAATAAGTTCAATCCCATAATGAACACAATCGCGGCAACACTAATCATTGCGCCTTCAACAGGCGAGAAAGGTAAGCCATTATTGAAGAACTGTAAGTAATAAATAATTGCAGACAGATCGGCGATACCAATCGTGATCCAACACAACCAGTAGGTCCAACCCACGAAGTAACCAGCCCATGGGCCAATTAAATCGGTAGAAAAATCAATAAATGATTTATAGGTTAAATTTGACAGAAGAAGTTCGCCAAGCGCACGCATGACAAAAAACACCATCAAACCAATAATCATATAAATAAATAAGATAGAAGGTCCGGCAAGACTAATTGTTTTACCTGAACCCATAAATAATCCGGTACCGATGGCACCACCAATCGCGATCAGCTGTAAATGCCGATTAGAGAGACTACGATGGAGCTCACCTTGTTCATGAGGGTCGCTCAGATTTTGATTCGACATTTTATGAATACACTCCAGTAATTTTTTTAGTCCGTTAGCTAAAATCAAATCAAAAAGACGATATCGCACCATTTGCAGGTATCTTTTAAATGTATATTTTTTGACAACTTTTCAGCTAACCAATTTTTGTCTGTATTGCTGATAATTTCAAGATACATACAATTAAATCCGATAATACGCACAAGAACCTAGCAATACAACGCACTTTTCAGTCTAAAATTAAGACTTGAACCACTTTGATTTTTAAATTAAAAAGCCATATCAATTGATCAACTTTTTAACTACCAATTCCCTCTCGAGCTTCTAATACTTTCTCGAAATTTGACTGACTACTACGTTATCTCTCTATTTTTAAAACATGACATTTACTCTTTAATTTTGCTCACCGAAGCTTAAGCAAAATGTATTCCATATCGATTAAGTTCTCTATTGGGCTTTTTGCTATACTCTGCTTTTAATGATTATGAAGTTATCTCACTGAAGTCGAATATGAGCAAAGTCAAAACCGTTTACCGTTGCGAGCAATGTGGTGCCGATCATCTAAAATGGGCAGGTCAATGTTCAGAGTGTGGTGAATGGAATTGTCTTAATGAAGTCAAACTAGAACCCACCACTGCTCATCGTGCACGTCCTAAAGTTGGGGGTTATGCGGGTCAAGTCGCCAATATTACAACGCTTAATAAAGTCTCTGTTTCTCATGAAACCCGTTTACCAACAGGTATTAGCGAATTTGACCGTGTGCTTGGTGGTGGCTTGGTGACAGGTTCTGTAGTACTCATTGGTGGTGACCCGGGTATTGGTAAATCGACCATTCTTTTACAAACAGCAACTCACATGGCAAGTGCAAAAAGTTCTGCACTTTATATTACGGGTGAGGAATCGCTGTCACAGGTTGCCTTACGCGCCCAACGCCTTGACCTACCAACAGACCAGTTAAAAGTCATGGCTGAAACTTGTGTCGAACGCATTTGTGAAGTTTTAGAACAAGAACGTCCTGTTGTCGCAATCTTGGACTCTATCCAAACGCTTTACACAGAAACGCTTCAATCTGCGCCGGGTGGGGTTTCACAAATTCGTGAATCTGCTGCGTTATTAACCCGTTATGCAAAAAATAGTGGCACAGCGCTATTTATTGTTGGTCACGTGACCAAAGAAGGTGCATTGGCAGGTCCTCGTGTTTTAGAACACATGGTGGACTGCGTACTTTACTTTGAAGGTCAATCAGACTCACGTTATCGAATGATTCGTGCAGTGAAAAACCGTTTTGGTGCAGTCAATGAGCTTGGCGTATTTGGCATGACCGATAAAGGCTTACGTGAAGTGGCTAACCCTTCTGCTATCTTTTTAAGTCGTTATGACGAAGCCATTCCCGGTTCAATTGTCATGATCAGCCGTGAAGGAACTCGCCCGCTTTTAGTTGAAGTTCAGGCTTTAGTCGATGATGCTCAAGGACAACCAAGACGTGTTGCACTTGGTCTTGAACAAAACCGTTTAAACATGCTGCTTGCTGTTATGCATCGTCATGGTGGTGTACAAACCACCGGACAAGATGTGTATGTCAATATTGTAGGTGGTTTAAAAATTACCGAAACAGGTTCGGACTTGGCTGTTTTACTTGCATGTGCTTCGAGTTTACGAACAAAAGCCTTACCTCAGCAGCTTGCAGTTTTTGGTGAAGTTGGGCTCTCAGGTGAAATCCGCCCTGTACCTAATGGTCAGGAACGTTTAAAAGAAGCAGCAAAACATGGGTTTAAATACGTCATTTTACCAAGAGGTAATGCCCCGCAAAAAGCAATTCCGGGCGTACAAGTGATTGCTGTTGCCCGCTTGCATGAAGCCTTGACTGAGGCGATGCAACTCAGTGATGAATTGACATAAAAAAACATACTTTTAAGGTTGAAATTTAGAGTAAATACCTGCATAAATACTACTACAAATTAACTTTAAACAGGAATTTCCTATGGAAGTACACCAGCGTGGCTTGATTACCGGTATTTTAATGGCTGCTTTAGCAATTTCTCCGCTTGCTGAAGCTAAACGTGCAGGTGGTGGTAAAAGCCATGGTATGGCACGTTCTACTACTTCAAGCCAGTCTTATCAACAACCTCGTCAAGTGACTCCAGTTCAACAACCTGCTACTACAGCACCTCAGAGATCTGGTCCGGGTGTTGGTTCAATGGTTGCCGCTGGTGTGGCTGGTGCTGCCGTAGGTGCTGTTGCAGCAAATGCTTTAGCAGATGACAAATCAACATCAGCTGAACACCAAGTAACTCAACCTGGTAATGAACAAGCTGTTCAAGCCCAAGAAGAGAAAAAAGGTGGTATTCCTGGCTGGCTTTGGGTATTACTTGCAGCCGCTGTAGCTTTCTTTGTATTCCGTAAATTGGGATCAAAAAAAAAATTAGCAGCTAATAACCCTTATGCACCAAATAATGGCGGTCAAAACCCATTTGGCCGCTCGGCAGCTCCAACCAATACAGGTGACAATACCAATATCTTTGGTCAATCTGTAGGTGGTGGTGCAGCAACACAAGCTCCTTTTGGTAGCGCAACGACGAATAGTGGTAACCAATTACCAGATGGTAGTGAGCCTGCTTCTTTCTTACGTGTTGCCCGTCAGCGTTTTAACCATATTCAGTCAATCAATAGTGCAAGTAACATTGAAGAAATTCGTCGTTACTTAACCCCTGAACTTTACAACTCTATGTATAACGACATCATGGAGAACCAAGATCAGGACGTTGCTGAGTTTAGTAACTTAAATGCAATGGTTGTAGACAGTGCGACTGAAAATGGTCAATACATTGTGAGCGTACGTTTCACAGGTACAGTAAGTGAAGATTTAAACAGCTTGCCACAGCCATTTACTGAAATCTGGCACTTTGTAAAACCTGTTGGTTTACAGCAAGATTGGGTTGTTGCAGGTATTCAACAAGCCTAACTTAAATAAGTTCTAAATAAAAAAGCCACATTATTGTGGCTTTTTTATTTCGTTGTTTTCAGGCAATTTCGGCTGGAAAAGCAATGACTTTTTCAATTTTAAGTTGATCGGTTGCAACCATGAGTAATCGATCAATTCCCAAAGCAATGCCTGAGCATTCTGGCATATGAGGCAATGCTGCTAACAAGTGCTCATCTAATGGCATGATATGAAGTCCTTGTTTAGCTCGCTCTGCATTATCTGCTTCAAAGCGAGAACGCAACACGTCTGAATCGAGCAATTCATCGTAAGCATTGGCTAGCTCTAAGCCTTCGATATAAACCTCAAAACGCGCTGCAACCTCTTCCCCATCTTCATCTAATTTCACTTTCGCTAAAGATGCCATTTCTGGTGGAAAGTCAGTTAAAAAGACAGGTGCATCAAACCCTAAACTTGGTTCAACAAAATGAGAAAACAACAAATCCATATAAGCTAAACGGTCATCGCCCAAGTCGAGATTTAACCCAACACGATTTGCTGTGTCTTTAAGTTGCTTCAAAGTCGCTTGCAACGGGTTAATATCTAAACGGTCCTGAAAAGCATGCTTATAACTTAAAATAAATGGACGAACTTCGCCAAAACGATGCTGTAAACAGGTTTGTAATAAATCGGCTGTTTCGTGCATTAACGCTTTTAAGTCCAGACCCGGACGGTACCATTCAAGCATGGTAAATTCACTGTTGTGCTTGCGCCCGTGCTCATCGTCTCGGAAAACCTTACAGATTTGATAAATCGGTCCGCTGCCACTTGCCAGTAAACGTTTCATGGCAAATTCAGGCGAAGTCTGTAAATACTGAGTCTGCAATTTGCCATTGATATGACGTAAAGCCTGAACTGAGGCTAAATGTACGTCAGTCACACCTGCTTGTGAAACCACGGGTGTTTCAACTTCCATGACACCACGTTCTGCAAAAAACTGACGGATTTGAGTATAAAGCTTGGCACGAGCCTTTAAAGCATCAATTGAACAAGTAGGTTGATAACTTAAACTCATGCCTGTGGTCCCCCGTGAGCTGCCCATTCACGGCGCAGCGGATAATTCTTACGTAATAAATCAAATGCTTTTTGCTCTACCTTGCCCTCTTTAACACAGGCACGGATGTTGGCATCATCTTGCGCAATATCATAAATTTGAGATAGTTTTTGCTTGAGCACTGCTTTTAAATCATGTCCTGAAAAATAGTCTTCACATGCAGGCAACTGGGTTTCGAAACGCTTATTAATGTCATATCCAAATTTTTGACAAAACGCCTCATAAATCATTTGAGTACCACGAGCTTTTCCTTCCAAGCTATAACCTGCAATATGCGGTGTCGCCAAAGCCAACATATTTAAAAGCTCTTCAGATATCACTGGCTCATGCTCAAATACATCGAGTACCACTTTACGCTGGGTACATTGAATGTCTTCGATTAAAGCGGCTTCTTTTAGGACCGGACCGCGTGCACTATTAATTAAAATCGTGTTCGGTTGAAGCGCTGCAAAAGCTTTTTCGTCAAACAGATGATATGTCGCATGTTCGCCTTTTTTGGTCAGCGGCACATGAATTGAAACTGCATTGGCTTGTTGCAACAAGGCTTGAAAGCTTACATTTTCAATTGAATCTAACTGTACATAGGGGTCGAAGCCAATCACTTTCCAACCAAGCAACTGAGCCATATAGGCCAAGCGCTTACCGACATTGCCAAGACCCACAATACCTAGCGTAAATTTTTCTTGTTGTTCTAAAAGGCTAGCATCTAAATGCAGTAAAGCTGTAATCACATATTCAGCAACCGCCTGTGCATTACAACCTGCGGCATTGGCCCATGTAATGCCATGCTTTTCTAAAGCTTGAATATCTAAATGATCGGTCCCGATTGTGGCACTACCCACATATTTTAGGGCGGTATTTTGAATTAAACTTTCATTTACTGCGGTGACTGAACGGACCAATAAAGCTTCAGCATCTTGTACGTCTGTATGCGTTAAGGTGCGCCCTGCTTTATGTTGAATATCGCCAAACTCTGAAAAAAAGTAATCGGTAAACGCCAAATTTTCATCTGCGACGATTTTCATGGTCTGCAACCCATAGCTTATAAAAACGTTATTATCCTTTGAGTTGTGGCAAAGTACAATGTTAAGGGTATTAAATTAGTACAGGGTTTCAAGACTCAGTTCACTTACAAACCACCGCCAAAATAAAAGTAAGCCATCACGGCAAGTGTGAGCCAAATTAAAATAATAAGTACGGCAACCAAATAGTTTTTTGGCCGCTTTTCATGTTCATCTAGCCATTCTTTAGCTTGTTGTTCAGCATCAAAAATGACTTGCTGAGGCGTAAAACGAACTGCTAACCAAATGAGTATGGGTAAAATAACCGCATCATCAATAAAGCCTAAAATAGGAATAAAGTCTGGAATTAAGTCGATTGGACTAAACGCATAAGCCACCGCTACCACAGCAATAATTTTGGGTAACCACGGCATTTGAGGATGCCTTGAGGCAAACCAAAGCATAATAATTTGTTTTTTTAGACGTTTTGCCCATTCTTTTATTGATTGTACCCAAGACATTTGGACAGACTCTGAACCTTTAGAATTTTATAATAATCTATAAAAACTAACCTTAGCTTAAAAGTGAAAGGAATATCGAATGAACCCAGCCCTAATTCCTTCACATTAAAAGATATATTTTATATTTCCGTATATAAAACAAATCCATCGCCCCTACAAAAGCTTGCCAAAGACAGGCCAGATTGCTTGGCTAACTGAATGGCCATACTGGTAGGCGCTGAAATTGAAGCAAGCAAGCTAATATTGAGCTGAGCACATTTTCGTATCAGTTCATAACTTGCCCGACTGGTCATCACCACAAAACCTAAACTGGTGTCGTAGTTTTCTTGCGCTAAATAACCGAGCAATTTGTCTAAGGCATTATGGCGGCCAACATCTTCAAATAAAGCCACGATTTGACCGTCAACTACCCACGCTGCGGCATGCGCCCCACCCGTTAAAGCAGTAATTTCTTGTTGAGTTTTTAAATGGGAAATAGCACTCGGAATTTGCTCAAGCCATATTTTTGATGCATGCGTTGTAATTTTTGGCACGTCTAACTGAAACTGCTCTAAGCTTTCAATTCCACATAAACCGCAGCCTGTACGGCCTACCATCATACGGCGATGTTCCTTTAGGGCGGCGAATGCTCTTGATGAAATGGTCATTTCCACCGTAATGCCTAATTCATTTTGATGCACCTCAAGGGCATAGAGCTCTTTTAAGCCAGTTAAAATTCCTTCCGAAAGACTAAAACCTTTGGCAAATAAATCGACATCAGTCGGTGTCGCCATCATCACCGCATGCGAAATACCGTTATATACCAAGGCAATTGGGTACTCTTGCACAATATGATCTAAGACATTTTCAGATTCGGTTTTGTTAAACCGCTGTACTGGCAATGTTTCAACCCCATAAGCATGTGGTGTCAAAATTATTTCCTTTATTTCAAAATGGCGCTTGTTTAGAGCGCCTTTTGCTTAAATTTCATTTTAAAAAATCAGATTCACTTAAAGACTACTAACTTTCTTATTGGCATCTTCAGGGTCAACGGCTGTTGCCAAGTTAAAATGCTCTGGCGCATTTCCGGGATGTAAAATCACAGGAACACTTTTAGAAGCCGGAATCTTGGCATATTTATCATGACTGCTTAAGGCCACCAAAGGATTGGTTTCCGGATAATAAGCCGCTAAGCTGCCTCGTGGAATGTTGTACGGCACAATACGGAAACTATGCACAATGCGCTTCACACCATCCGAGAAAACACTTTCAATATCGACCCACTGATTTGCTTCAAAGCCCGCTTCATCAATATCGGCTTGATTCATAAACAACACACGGCGCTGACCAAAAACCCCACGGTAACGGTCATCCAGACCATATAAAGTGGTGTTGTATTGGTCGTGAGATCGGGTGGTCATTAAGGTATAAACCTTACTTTCGGTATATGCGGCAGCGTACTGATTTTCTTTATCCGCATAGACTTCTTCAAGTGGCGTAATCAGGAATTGCGCTTTACCACTCTTTGTATTCCAGATGTGCTGATTAGCTGGATGTTCTAAATGGAAACCGCCGGGTTTATAAACGCGTAAATTAAAATCATGGAATTCATCAAACACATCGGCAATTGAGTCACGAATGCGGTCATAGCTTTCAATGTACCATTTCCATTTAATCTGACTCTCTGGCAGCACGGTCTCAGCCATTCTTGCCACAATATCGGGTTCAGACAAAATATTTTTAGAAATTGGAGTATTACGCCCTGCAGACAAGTGGACATTACTCATTGAGTCTTCAACTGTAATAGCTTGTGGTCCATGAAGCTGCTCATCAATTTCGGTACGGCCTAAACATGGCAAAATAAGCGCATCTTTACCACACACCAAATGGCTACGATTTAACTTGGTTGCCACATGTACGGTTAAATTACATTTTCTAAGCGCTTCTTGTGTATAAGCGGTGTCAGGTGTTGCAACGGCAAAATTTCCGCCCAAACCAATAAAGACTTTGATATCACCTTCGGCCATGGCTTTAATGGTTTCAACCACACCATATCCATTTTTTCTTGGTGATTTAATACCAAACACACGGTCAATATTATCGAGAAGTTTCGGGCTTGGGAGTTCATTAATGCCCATAGTGCGGTCGCCTTGCACGTTACTGTGCCCGCGAACCGGACAAAGCCCTGCACCCGGTCTGCCAATTTGACCACGCGCCAACAATAAATTTGCCAGCATATGTACGTTAGCAGTTCCGTGACGATGCTGGGTAATCCCCATTCCCCAACAGAAAATTGAACGCTCTGACTCTAAAAAGAGTTTAGCCAGTTTTTCTAAATGTTCAGGTGACAGACCTGAGTGCTTATAAAGATCTGCCCACTCCGTTCTTTCTACCTCCGCAATCATTTCGTCGAAACCAACGGTATTGACTGCAATAAAGTTTCGGTCAAAAACGCTTGGTTTACCTGATGCAAGGGCCTTTTTATCCCACTCATGTAAGTGCTTTAAAATACCTAACATCAGTGCATAGTCGCCGCCAATTTTAGGTTGGAAATAATAGCGGCTAATTGGTGTACTGCCATTGGTCATCATTTCAAGCGGTGCTTGCGGATCTTGGAAACGTTCGAGACCTCGCTCTTTAATAGGGTTAATCGCAATAATGTTGCCACCGCGTTTAGACACTTCACGCAAAGTACCTAACATACGTGGATGGTTGGTTCCCGGGTTATGCCCAAAACTAAAAATGGCGTCGGCTAAATCAAAATCTTCTAGGGTGACTGTACCCTTTCCTAAACCAATCGAGTCGAGCAAACCCACACTTGTGGTTTCATGGCACATGTTTGAACAGTCTGGAAAGTTATTTGTACCAAAGCTTCGTACAAATAACTGATATAAAAATGCTGCTTCGTTACTGGCACGGCCAGAGGTATAAAATGCCGCTTGGTCTGGATGGTCTAGCGCATGTAAATGTTGAGCGATGAGCTTAAAGGCATCGTCCCATGAAATAGGCACATATTTATCGGTTGCAGCATCATAACGAACTGGGTCGGTTAAGCGGCCTAGGTCTTCTAGGAAAAAGTCACTTTGTTCTGATAGCCAACTAACGGTATGCCCTGCAAAATATTCGGGAGTGACGGTTTTACTGGTTGCTTCAAAAGCAACCGCCTTTGCACCATTTTCACAGAAGTTAAAGGCATGAGCATCTTTCTTTTCAGGCCATGCACAACCGGGACAGTCAAAACCTGTAGGCTGGTTAATGTTGAGTAAGGTAATTGAACCTTTACCTAAAATATCTTGTCGCTTTAAGTTACGAGCAACACTTAGCAGTGCGCCCCACCCGCCAGCAGGATGAGTATATGGCTCAATTCGCGCAAAACCGTTATTTTCCTGTATGTGCTTTTGTTCTTCTGAATTATCCACTTTTTCATCCTCTTATCTTTTTTACACTCAACAGGCTCAGTGAAATCACAATTTAATTATGGTTTTATCAAAGCTACCCGCTGTTTACCGATGAGTAGAGTCCACTTTTTATATTATTGCCACTATGCTAAAAGCCGGCTCAACCGTTCTTATAATATGTGCCATATTCTTTACAATTACAATAATTCAAGCCAACCACATTATTTGCATAAAAACATATAAAACAAAGAGTTAAATAGATATTAATTCTATCTTTTACAGATAAAAACATTATTAGGTTTCATTTTTAACAGACTGAAAGCTTTTTAAAATTGACACTTACACGACTTTATCTATGTTTTTTTCGCATTAAGCAGTATAAAACAATTAAAAATTTATCTGCATTAGAGCATTTATGAAGGTTGTGATCGCCCCTGATTCATTTAAAGATAGCTTATCGGCTTTAAAGGTAGCTCAAGCCATTGCCCAAGGATGGCAAGCAGTATTTCCTCATGCAGAAACGATTTTGTGCCCAATAGCCGATGGCGGCGAAGGAACCATTGAAGCTGTTTTAGAAGTCTGCGATGGTCAATGGCGTGAAAAAACTGTAGTCGGGCCATTAGGTCAGCCTGTTCAGGCCAAATGGGGTTGGTTAGAAAAACAAAAAATTGCCATGATTGAAATGGCTCAAGCGAGTGGCATACAGTTAGTTCCACCGTCTGAGCGTGATGCCTGCCAAAGCACAACATTTGGAACAGGCCAGCTCATTTTGGAGGCTTTAGACGCGGGCGCAAAAGACATTATTTTAACTGTGGGCGGCAGCGCCACCAACGATGGCGGCACAGGCTTACTTAGTGCTTTGGGCGCAGTTTTACTCGATGCTAACCAAAACGTTTTACCCGCGGGTGGCCTTGCCCTTAGCCACCTATCCAAAGTTGATTTAACACATTTCGACTCACGTATTCAGCACACACGGTTTTTACTGGCTGCCGATGTGACCAATCCACTTTGTGGCCCAAACGGCGCATCACATATTTTTGGTCCACAAAAAGGTGCTTCTCCTGCTCAAGTACAGTTACTCGATGCAGCCCTTGCCCATTTTGCCGATGTCACGGCACAACTTTTAGGTTTCGACAAACGAAATGAAGCGGGTTCTGGTGCCGCTGGTGGTTTGGGTTTTGCCGCCAAAAGTTATTTAAATGCAGACTTTAAAGCTGGAGTTAAAGTTGTGGCTGAACTGAATCAGCTTGAGCATAAAATTTCTAATGCAGATTGGGTGATTACGGGTGAAGGTAAATTTGACCAACAAACCTTAAGTGGTAAAACTGTTTTTGGGGTAAGCCAAATTGCCAAAGCCCACAATGTTCCGGTCATTGTGATTGCAGGAACTTTAGGTGAAGACTACCAAGCACTTTATGAGCACGGTGTAAGCGCTGCTTTTTCACTAGCCAATGGCCCCATCACCCTAGAACACGCCTGCGAACATGCAGCAGAACTCATTTATGAGCGAACAGTGGATATTGCGAGATTAATTCAGTTTAGCCAAACCAACTTAAAAGATAAAAAAACTTAATCGGTTAATTTTAAAAGACTCTCTCTACAGCTCTCCAAGATTTCATCGCTAAGGTTTGATTGGTCTGGGCATGCACGAGACAATGCAATTGCCCCTACTGACTGAGCAAGAATATTAATAGCTTGCTTTCTCAGCTCTTCTGTTTCTAAAGAAACTTGTTTTGCGCGTTCATTCATAATGAACTCAATAAGCTGCTCAATGCCCTCTTCAAACTCGACTTTTACTTCGTCGGGCTGTCTTGCGGCATCACAAGATAGCGCTGTTAAGGTACAGCCCTGATCACGGTTGTCCCGATGTGTACGAGACACATACATTTGAATAAATTGGGTTAAGTTTAAACCTTCTATTCTTTTTAAAACCTGCTCAAGACCATATTTGGCAGTAATAGTAACAAGGTCTGTTTTCGAGCTGAAATGTTTATAAAACCCACCATGAGTAAAGCCTGCGCTAGACATTAACTCGGCAATACCTACCCCGTCGTAACCTTTGCTACGAAACAGTTGAGTCGCCTTTTCAACAATTTTATCTCGGTTTTCTTTTACCTGAGTTTTACTGACTTTCATGTTGGTGCGCTCACTTTTATTCACCTTGCTCGTCATTATTATACATTGATTATGATTGACATCAAAACCTGTATATTTTAGATTATTATCATCATCTAAAAATTAAAGCGTGGAGACATCACATGTCAGTTCAATCAAAAGTACTTATTACAGGGGCCTCGTCAGGAATTGGTTCTGTTTATGCAGATCGATTTGCTCAACGTAGCTATCACTTAATCTTGGTGGCACGAGACACCAACCGTTTAGATAAAATTTCAAAAGACCTTCAAGAAAAATACGGCGTACAGCTGGAGTTCATTCAAGCCGATTTATCAAATGATCAAGATATTTTCAAAATTGAAGATGTACTCAAAAACGATGCTGATATTGAAATTTTGGTAAATAACGCTGGAATTGCCCTTAACGGAAACTTTTTAACTCAAGATCGTAATGAGATTGAAAAACTTCTGACTTTAAATATGACTGCGGTGGTACGGTTGTCTCATGCAATGTCGCAATCCCTTATACGCAAAGGTAAAGGCGCCATTATTAATTTAGGCTCTGTGCTTGGCTTAGCGCCTGAATTTGGTTCTACCATTTATGGCGCAAGTAAATCTTTCATCCAATTTTTTAGCCAAGGCTTACATTTAGAGCTAAAAGATCATGGCGTGCATGTTCAAGCGGTATTGCCTTCTGCCACTAAAACCGAAATTTGGGAACGTTCAGGTATAGATTTAAGCCAAGTTCCGCCATTAATGGATGTCAATGATTTGGTCGATGCAGCCCTGATTGGTTTTGATCGTAAAGAAACAATTACAATTCCTGTGCTGAAAGATGAAAATCAATGGAATAATTTTGAAAAATCGCGTATGACATTATTACCAAACTTCTCTTCGGCTGAAGTAGCCCAACGTTATAAAAACTAACGACTACGGCTACCCAACTCTCAAGTAGGAAAATCTTATGAATGTTATTGATGCTCTCCGCAAACGCCGTGCAGTTAAACGCTTCGACCCTGCTTTTCAACTCTCTGAAGATGACAAAAAGCAGTTATTACAAGAAGTTTTAGCAAATGCACCAAGCGCTTTTAACTTGCAGCATTGGCGTCCAGTCATTGTTGAAGATGCAGAGTTAAGACAAAAAATTCGCGCGATTGCTTGGGACCAACCACAAGTAACAGAGTCATCATTACTGATTGTGTTATGTGCCAAAGTAAATACATGGGAAGTTGACGCTAAACGTGTATGGGATGGAGCGTCTCCAGAAGTTCAAGATATTATGGTTGGTGCAATCGACCAGTATTACCGTGACCGCCCACAAACCCAACGTGATGAAGTGATGCGTAGTGCGGGCATCTTTGCTCAAACCCTTATGTTACTTGCTCAAGAGCATGGTTTAGATAGCTGTCCAATGGATGGTTTTGACTTTGATGCAATGGCAAAGCTTATTAACTTACCTGAAGATCACGTGGTGTGTTTAATGATTGCGGTTGGTAAAGCAGCTTCAGAACCTTATCCACGCGTGGGTAAACTTCCTTACGATGACGTCATTATCAAAAATACATTCTAAGTTGTAATTCAAATTTTAGGCTTTCATTCTATTTGTTGTTTTTATCATAAATAGATGAAAGCCTTTAATATGGCATTAATTATAAAATTGACTTTGACTCGGTTATAAACTGCCCCAAAAAGCAATTTAATAATCTCTCCCTTTCATCTACCCCACCAGAGCTTAAAAGCTGAATGATTGTGCCCTCCACCATATATAAAAATAGTTTGGCATCATTAAATGAAGCATCAGATTTAAGCATTCTAAGCTGGCTATAAATTTCATTTTTTAGCCATGTTCGATACCGTACCGCGGTTTGATAAGCGTTGGGATAGCTATTTTTAATCTCAAAAATGGCTTTAAATAATAAGTAATACGGCCCTTCTACATCGGTATGTAGAAAGTAAAGCTTTTTGAGTTTATCTATTGCGGAGGTACTTAAGTCATACTCAATCATTGCGACCACTTGTTCTTGGAGTTTTTCTTTTTGCACCATCAGACAGATTTCAATAAGCCGCTCTTTAGAGTGAAAATAATTATAAAAAGTGGCTTTCGTAACTTCTGATTCTTTCACTAATCTGTCGACGCCAACAAGGTGAAAACCACGGTGATGGAACAGATCAATTGCTTTATTTACAACATATAAGGCACGTGTTGGGAGAACTAAATTTCGCATAATTTTACCGTTATAAATTCTTGTTGTTTGTAAATGAGATACTTTTTTGGGAGAAAAAAAGGCACAGCAAAGCCTATAAAGACTGTGCTTGGCACATCTCACGTTTTATTGTTGCTAAGTTTTTGGTTGTGACGATTTAAAGCCTGAAAAGCCTAATGGCCCTCAAACTGTTTTAAAGTTTATGTGGTGTCGTTATAGCTTTTGGCAAAGGCTGCCAAGAAATAATGG
>NZ_JAWVAV010000024.1:0-54886 GCF_033599315.1 Acinetobacter sp. OYA S30 | reverse complement strand
GCATAATATAGTGACGAATTACGTCTCAAGTTGAGAGCTTTGGCTCTCAACTTGCTTTATAGGTCAGTAGTTCAATTGGTAGAGCGTCGGTCTCCAAAACCGAATGTTGGGGGTTCGAGTCCCTCCTGACCTGCCATATTTTGAAATAAAAAGCTTGATGCTGGCTTAGTTGTTCATATAATAAGTCGCGAGTTCTACGACGAGTACAAAAATGTCGAATGATAAATCGCGTGACGCATTGAGCGACGCGCCAATTCCTCAAAGAAATAATTCTGCTGAAGTTGTTCGTTCTGGTTCGCCTTTAGATATCGTTCTATGGGTGATAGCAATTGTATTATTGCTCTCGGCTACCATGGTGAATCAGCATTTACCAGCATATTGGGCCCCTGCAAATGATGTTTGGGTGCGCGTTGGGGTAATTTTTGCTTGTATCGTTGTGGCTTTAGGTTTATTATACGCCACCCATCAAGGTAAAGGCTTCGTTCGTTTGCTGAAAGATGCACGAGTCGAATTGCGTCGAGTAACTTGGCCAACAAAACAAGAAACAGTCACAACATCGTGGCAGGTTCTATTGGTTGTAGTTGTTGCATCATTAGTTTTATGGTGTTTTGACTATGGTTTGGGTTGGTTAATTAAGTTGATTATCGGGTAAAAGAGCTATGAAACGTTGGTACATTATTCATGCCTATTCTGGTTATGAAAAACAAGTGATGCGTTCACTTAAAGAACGAATCCAGCGTAGCGCTGTTGCCGATAGCTTTGGTGATGTCCTTGTTCCTACCGAAGAAGTGGTAGAAATGAAGGATGGTAAGAAGCGTAAATCTGAGCGTAAATTCTTTCCTGGCTATGTGTTAGTTGAAATGGAAATGAATGACGATACTTGGCACATTGTTAAAGAGTGTCCAAAAGTATTAGGTTTTATTGGTGGTACACCTGAAAAACCTGCGCCAATCACTCAACGTGAAGCAGATGCGATTCTTGCGCGTGTACGTAATACTGGTGAAGCCCCACGTCCTAAGACGATGTTTGAGCCAGGTGAAGAATTACTTGTTATTGACGGTCCATTCACAGACTTTAAAGGTGTGGTGGAAGAGGTTCAATACGATAAGTCACGTTTAACGTTGACGATTAACGTGTTTAATCGACCAACTCAGGTTGAACTCGAATTTCGCCAAGTCGAAAAAACGATTTAATCTTAATTGGTTGAAAAGCGCCCGATTTTATCGGGCATTGTTGTTGTAACAGTATTGTTACGTAGAAATTGGGGAGCCTAACGGCGTTTGTACCCAGAGGTATTTAAAATGGCTAAGAAGATTGACGGCTATATCAAGCTGCAAGTTCCAGCTGGTAAAGCAAATCCATCTCCACCGATTGGTCCTGCACTAGGTCAACGTGGTGTAAACATCATGGCATTCTGTAAAGAATTCAATGCTGCTACACAAAAAGTTGAACCAGGTCTTCCAATCCCTGTAGTGATTACTGTGTACAACGACAAGTCGTTCACATTCATCATGAAAACTCCTCCAGCTTCTATTCTTCTTAAGAAAGCTGCTGGTATCCAAAAGGGTTCATCTGTACCTAACAAAACTAAAGTTGGTAAGTTGACTCGTGCTCAATTAGAAGAAATCGCGACTACTAAAGAACCAGACTTAACTGGTGCTGACTTAGACGCGCGTGTTCGTACCATCGCTGGTTCTGCACGTTCTATGGGCTTGGAAGTGGAGCTATAAGACATGGCAAAGTTAACTAAACGTCAAAAAGCCATTGCTGCTGCTGTTGAAGCGAACAAAGTTTACACTTTGGAAGAAGCAGTACAGGTTCTTAACAGCTTGCCTGCTGCAAAGTTCAAAGAATCTTTAGACATCTCTGTAAACCTTGGCGTAGATCCACGTAAATCTGATCAGGTTGTTCGTGGTGCGACTACATTACCTGCAGGTACTGGTAAAACTGTACGTGTAGCTGTATTTGCTCAAGGCGCGCAAGCAGAAGCTGCGAAAGAAGCTGGTGCTGATGTTGTAGGTTTTGATGACCTTGCTGAAAGCATCCAAGGTGGAAACCTTGACTTTGATGTTGTAATCGCTGCTCCTGACGCTATGCGTGTTGTTGGTAAGCTCGGTACAATTCTTGGTCCACGTGGTTTAATGCCAAACCCTAAAGTTGGTACTGTAACTCCTGACGTTGCTGGCGCTGTTAAAAACGCTAAATCTGGTCAGGCACGTTACCGTGTAGACAAAGCGGGTATTATTCACGCTGCGATTGGTCAAGTTGGCTTTGATGCTGCTGCAATCCGTCAAAACGTTGAAACTTTAGTTGCTGACTTGAAAAAGTTAAAACCTGCAACTTCTAAAGGTGTATACATCAAGAAGATCACTTTGAGCTCAACTATGGGTCCTGGTCTTACTGTTGATGTAAACAACGTTTCTAACTAAGTTTTAACTTGGTTAAGTAAAGAATTTTAAAGTCCTGATGAGGATTAAGCATAAAACAGAAAAGTTATTTCTGCTTTTGCTTCGGTAGAGTAAAGCTTTATCTATTACTTATCAGGCGGACTTTGAATTGATAAATGAGAATTTATCAGCGTCAAAGACCTCAGGCGAAAAGACGTTATTTTCGAATAGCGATTTTCTTAATAAACCAGCCTGCGTAGACGCGGTGGTGTGATTTGTTCCTCCTCCGCGTGTAAGTCGAAAGACTTACGAACTGGGAGTGTGCCCATTGGGTACATAAATCACCTTAGGAGGTTTTACAATGGCTCTTCTTATTGAAGACAAAAAACAGATCGTTGCAGAAGTAAGTGAAGTTGCTTCTAAAGCGTTTGCAGCCGTTGTTGCTGACTATCAAGGTTTAAGCGTAGAGCAATTAACAACACTTCGTGTTGAAGCTCGTAAGCTAGGTGTAACTACACGTATTGTACGTAACACTTTGGCTAAACGCGCATTTCAAGGTACTCAGTTTGATATCTTGAACGACAACCTTGTTGGTCCAACAATTCTAGGTTTTTCAACTTCTGAAGATGACATGGGTGCAGCTGCACGCTTGTTCGAAGAATTTGCTAAAACTAACAAAGCATTTGAATTAAAAGCTGCTGCATTTGACGGCAAAGTTTATCAAGGTGCTGATGTTAGCGTTATTGCTAATCTTCCGAACCAAGAGAAAGCGCTTACTATGCTTGCCTCTGTCCTTCAAGCTCCTATTTCGAAATTGGGTCGCCTCATTACAGCACTCAAAGAGAAAAACGAGTCAGAAGCTGCTTAATCAATTTTACACACCATTCAATATCCATTTGGAGTTATTCTCATGGCTTTAACTAACGAAGAAATCTTAAATGCAGTTGCTGAAAAAACTGTTCTTGAACTTGTTGAATTAATTTCTGCTTTCGAAGAGAAATTCAACGTATCTGCAGCTGCTGTAGCTGTTGCTGCTCCAGCTGGTGGCGCTGCTGCTGCTGCTGAAGAACAATCTGAATTCAACGTTGAGTTGACTTCTTTCGGTGCTAACAA
This sequence comes from Acinetobacter sp. OYA S30, assembly GCF_033599315.1. Taxonomy (NCBI): domain Bacteria; kingdom Pseudomonadati; phylum Pseudomonadota; class Gammaproteobacteria; order Moraxellales; family Moraxellaceae; genus Acinetobacter; species Acinetobacter sp. OYA S30. The sequence continues at coordinate 51,386 of NZ_JAWVAV010000024.1, read as the reverse complement.
AGTAGCTGTAATTAAAGCTGTTCGTGAAGCAACTGGTCTTGGTCTTAAAGAAGCTAAAGACTTAGTTGAAGGCGCTCCTCAAGTTCTTAAAGAAGGCGTTTCTAAAGAAGAAGGCGAAGAACTTAAGAAGAAACTTGAAGAAGCTGGTGCTACAGTTACACTTAAGTAATTGTAAAAGGAGTCGGTTTTTAAATCGGCTCCATAAAATGGCTGATGGCTCTTGGGTCATCAGCCTTTTTGCGTTACAATAATCGGCTCGATTTTTGTTAGTTTTGTTTGGTTTTTAGAGAAAGCCTAAATAAAATAAATAAATTCAAATGCTTACCAATATTTTTCATTTTTAAAAATATTGTTAAGCGTTTTTATACCACTAAAAATTGCAGCATTTGTAAACAGTGGTGGCCATATCGGCCTGCGTAATTCCTTCTGAGCCCGTTCTGCAGGCGGGCTTGGTTTACTTTCCGAGGACTCCAGATGGCATACTCATATACCGAAAAGAAACGGATCCGTAAGAATTTTGGTAAATTGCCCCAAGTAATGGATGCACCGTACTTATTATCGATTCAGGTCGATTCGTACAGAACATTCTTGCAAGATGGCAAATCACCAAAAAACCGCGAAGATATCGGTCTCCAAGCCGCATTTCGTTCAGTTTTTCCTATCGAAAGTTATTCTGGCAATGCTGCTTTAGAATTTGTTGAGTATAGCCTTGGTAAACCTGAGTTCGATGTACGCGAATGTATCCTTCGTGGCTCGACTTATGCGGCACCAATGCGCGTTAAAATTCGTTTGATTATTAAAGATCGCGAAACTAAATCAATTAAAGACGTACGCGAACAAGAAGTCTATATGGGTGAAATTCCACTCATGACTGAAAATGGTACCTTTGTTATCAACGGTACTGAGCGTGTAATCGTATCTCAATTACACCGTTCGCCAGGCGTATTCTTTGACCATGATAAAGGGAAGACCCACTCAAGTGGTAAAGTGTTGTATTCAGCACGTATCATTCCTTACCGTGGTTCATGGTTAGACTTCGAATTTGATGCAAAAGACTTAGTTTACGTACGTATCGACCGTCGTCGTAAATTACTTGCTACAGTTGTGTTACGTGCACTAGGTTATAACAATGAACAGATCTTGAATTTGTTCTATGAAAAAGTACCAGTGTATCTTGACATGGGTAGCTATCAAATTGACCTCGTACCTGAGCGTTTACGTGGTGAAATGGCTCAATTTGATATTACTGACAATGAAGGTAAAGTCATTGTTGAGCAAGGTAAACGTATTAATGCTCGTCATGTACGTCAAATGGAAGCTGCAGGTTTAACTAAGCTTTCAGTTCCTGATGAATACTTATATGAGCGTATCACTGCTGAAGATATTACTTTACGTGATGGTGAAGTAATTGCTGCAAATACTCTGTTAAGCCATGAAGTAATGGTGAAGTTGGCAGAAGGCGGTGTTAAGCAATTTAATATCTTGTTCACTAACGATATTGACCGTGGTTCATTCGTAGCTGATACATTACGTGCTGACTTGACGCGTGATCGTGAAGAAGCATTAGTAGAAATCTACAAAGTAATGCGTCCAGGCGAGCCACCAACAAAAGAAGCGGCTGAAAACTTATTCAATAACTTGTTCTTCTCTTCTGAACGCTATGACTTATCTCCAGTAGGTCGTATGAAGTTCAACCGTCGTTTAGGTCGTCCTTACGAAGTTGGTACTGATCAGAAGTCACGCGAAGTTGAAGGTATTTTATCGCACGAAGATATTATCGATGTATTACGTACATTGGTTGAAATCCGTAACGGTAAAGGTGAAGTCGACGATATCGACCACTTAGGTAACCGTCGTGTACGTTCTGTTGGTGAAATGACAGAGAACCAATTCCGTGTAGGTTTAGTTCGTGTTGAGCGTGCTGTTAAAGAGCGTTTAAGCCAAGCAGAAACAGATAACTTGTCTCCACAAGATTTGATTAATGCAAAACCAGTTGCTGCTGCAATCAAAGAATTCTTTGGTTCAAGCCAGTTATCTCAGTTTATGGACCAAAACAACCCATTATCTGAGATTACACATAAACGTCGTGTATCTGCGCTTGGTCCTGGTGGTTTAACACGTGAACGTGCAGGCTTCGAAGTACGTGACGTACACCAAACTCACTATGGTCGTGTTTGTCCAATTGAAACTCCTGAAGGTCCAAACATTGGTTTGATCAACTCGCTTTCTGTATACGCAAAAGCGAATGACTTCGGTTTCTTGGAAACACCATACCGCAAAGTTGTAGATGGTCGTGTAACTGATGATGTTGAATATTTATCTGCAATTGAAGAAGTAGGTACTGTTATTGCACAGGCCGACTCTGCAGTAGATAAAGATGGCAACTTAACAGAAGAATTCGTTTCTGTTCGTCATCAAGGTGAATTCGTACGTATGCCGCCTGAAAAAGTAACGCATATGGACGTTTCTGCACAGCAGGTAGTATCTGTTGCTGCATCACTTATTCCATTCCTTGAACACGATGACGCAAACCGTGCGCTCATGGGTTCAAACATGCAACGTCAGGCAGTTCCTACTTTACGTGCGGATAAACCGCTTGTAGGTACAGGTATGGAAGCGAACGTTGCACGTGACTCTGGTGTGTGTGTAATCGCAAACCGTGGCGGTGTAATTGAATATGTAGATGCTTCTCGTATCGTTATTCGTGTAAACGAAGATGAAATGGTTGCAGGTGAGGCAGGTGTAGATATCTATAACCTCATCAAATATACGCGTTCAAACCAAAATACTTGTATTAACCAAAATGTTATCGTGAACTTGGGCGACAAAGTTGCTCGTGGTGACATCTTGGCAGACGGTCCGTCAACAGACATGGGTGAACTTGCGCTTGGTCAAAACATGCGTGTAGCGTTCATGACATGGAATGGTTACAACTACGAAGACTCGATCTTGTTATCTGAGCGTGTACTTCAAGAAGACCGTTTAACCTCTATTCACATTCAAGAATTGTCATGTGTAGCACGTGATACTAAGTTAGGTGCAGAAGAAATTACTGCCGATATTCCTAACGTAGGTGAAGCTGCGCTTTCTAAACTTGATGAATCAGGTATCGTTTATATCGGTGCTGAAGTTACTGCTGGTGACATCTTAGTTGGTAAAGTAACGCCTAAAGGTGAAACTCAGTTAACTCCTGAAGAAAAACTGCTTCGTGCAATTTTTGGTGAGAAAGCAGCTGACGTTAAAGACTCATCTTTACGTGTTCCATCTGGTACTAAAGGTACAGTTATTGACGTTCAAGTCTTCACTCGTGATGGCTTAGAGAAAGATGACCGTGCTTTAGCAATTGAAAAAGCACAGCTTGATTCTTATCGTAAAGACTTGAAAGAAGAATACAAGATCTTCGAAGAAGCGGCTCGTGAGCGTGTAATTCGTTTGCTTAAAGGCCAAGAGTCTAATGGCGGTGGTTCAACTAAACGTGGTGATAAACTTTCTGAAGATTTATTATCTGGTTTAGAGCTTGTTGACTTACTTGAAATTCAACCAGCAGATGAAGCAATCGCTGAGCGTTTAACTCAAATTCAAGTGTTCTTAAAAGAGAAGAGCGCAGAAATCGATGAGAAATTCGCTGAGAAGAAACGTAAGCTTGCAACAGGTGATGAATTAACAACTGGTGTATTGAAAGTTGTTAAAGTTTACTTAGCTGTTAAACGTCGTATTCAGCCTGGTGATAAGATGGCTGGTCGTCACGGTAACAAAGGTGTTGTATCTAACATCTTACCTGTTGAAGACATGCCACATGATGCTAACGGTGTGCCGGTAGATATCGTATTGAACCCGCTGGGTGTACCATCTCGTATGAACGTGGGTCAGATTCTAGAGACTCACTTGGGTATGGCGGCTAAAGGGCTTGGTGACAAAATCGAAAAAATGTTGAAAGAACAACGTACAGTTTTAGAACTGCGCGAATTCTTAGACAAGATTTATAACAAAGTCGGCGGTGAGCAAGAAGATCTTGATAGCTTGACTGATGAAGAAATTCTAGCGCTTGCAGGTAACTTGCGTGCGGGTGTGCCTTTAGCTACTCCTGTATTTGATGGTGCTGAAGAAAGTCAAATTAAAGACTTACTTGAATTGGCTGACATTTCACGTACGGGTCAAACAGTATTGTTTGACGGACGTACAGGTGAACAGTTTGACCGTCCAGTAACTGTTGGTTACATGTACATGCTTAAATTGAACCACTTGGTTGATGACAAGATGCATGCGCGTTCAACTGGTTCTTACTCACTTGTTACACAACAACCGCTTGGTGGTAAAGCACAATTCGGTGGTCAGCGTTTCGGTGAGATGGAAGTATGGGCACTTGAAGCATACGGTGCAGCATATACACTCCAAGAAATGCTTACAGTGAAGTCGGATGACGTTGAAGGCCGTACTCGCATCTATAAGAATATTGTAGATGGTAACCATTATATGGATCCGGGTATGCCTGAATCGTTCAACGTATTGACCAAAGAGATCCGTTCTTTAGGTATCAACATTGAACTAAAAAATGGTGACTAAGTCGTAAGACTCACGATTTTTTAGGTAAAAACAATATTTGTGACCCAGTCGGGTAAGCGAGGCTTCCCGACACACGGAGAAAAAAATTGAAAGACTTGCTCGATATCATGCGTAAGAAAACGGACTCAGATGGTCATGCGCCAGTTGAGTTCGACCGTATCCGTATTGGTCTTGCGTCACCAGAAATGATTAAGTCATGGTCTCATGGTGAAGTTAAAAAACCTGAGACAATCAACTATCGTACGTTCAAACCAGAACGTGATGGTTTGTTCTGTGCCAAAATCTTTGGTCCAGTAAAAGATTACGAATGCTTGTGTGGTAAATACAAGCGTATGAAATACAAAGGCGTCATTTGTGAAAAATGTGGCGTTGAAGTAACTACAGCAAAAGTTCGTCGTGAACGTATGGGTCACATTGAGCTTGCTTCTCCAGTTGCACATATCTGGTTCTTAAAATCGTTACCATCCCGTATCGGTTTATTACTTGATATGACACTTCGTGATATCGAACGTGTATTGTATTTCGAATCATACGTTGTTACTGATCCTGGTATGACACCATTTGAAAAGTATCAACTTCTTAATGATGAAGAATACTTTACTGCTCTAGAAGAGCACGGCGACGAATTTGTTGCAAAAATGGGTGCAGAAGCAGTTCAAGACTTGTTGAAAGACATCGACCTTGAAGCTGAAATTTCACGTTTACGTGAAGAAATTCCTCAAACAACTTCTGAAACGAAGTTGAAAAAAGCGTCTAAGCGCTTGAAATTGATGGAAGCATTCAAAGACTCAAACAACAAGCCAGAATGGATGGTAATGAACGTACTTCCGGTACTTCCACCAGATTTACGTCCATTAGTTCCACTTGAAGGTGGTCGTTTCGCGACTTCTGACTTGAACGACTTATATCGTCGTGTAATTAACCGTAACAACCGTTTGAAGCGTCTTCTTGACCTTGCAGCGCCGGATATCATCGTACGTAACGAAAAACGTATGTTACAAGAGTCTGTAGATGCGTTGCTTGATAACGGTCGTCGTGGTCGTGCAATTACTGGTTCTAACAAACGCCCATTAAAATCTTTGGCAGATATGATCAAAGGTAAACAAGGTCGTTTCCGTCAGAACTTGTTAGGTAAGCGTGTTGACTACTCTGGTCGTTCGGTAATTACTGTAGGTCCTACTTTACGTCTTCACCAATGTGGTCTTCCGAAGAAAATGGCACTTGAATTATTCAAGCCATTCATTTTCGCGAAATTACAAGCTTCAGGTCAGGCAACAACCATTAAAGCTGCGAAGAAAATGGTTGAGCGTGAGACTCCGGAAGTTTGGGACGTTCTTGCATCTGTAATTCGTCAACATCCAGTAATGTTGAACCGTGCGCCAACACTTCACCGTTTAGGTCTTCAAGCATTTGAACCTATTCTTATTGAAGGTAAGGCAATCCGTCTTCACCCGCTCGTCTGTGCTGCGTTCAACGCCGACTTCGACGGTGACCAAATGGCGGTACACGTTCCATTGACACTTGAAGCACAGTTAGAAGCTCGTGCATTGATGATGTCAACAAACAACATCTTGTCACCAGCAAACGGTGAGCCAATCATCGTTCCTTCTCAGGACGTTGTCTTGGGTCTTTACTACATCACTCGTGATGCAGTAAACGCGAAAGGTGAAGGCATGGTGTTTGCGGATACTCACGAAGTAAACCGTGCACTTGCAACTGGTCAAGTTGCGATCCATGCTCGTGTTAAAGTACGTGTGCATCAAACGGTTATCAATGAAAATGGTGAGCGTGAACAGCAAACTATTATTGTTGATACAACACCAGGTCGTTGCTTACTTTGGGAAGTTGTTCCAGAAGGTTTAAGCTTTGACATGATCAACCTTGAGATGACTAAAAAGAACATCTCTAAGTTAATCAACTCTTGCTACCGTAAACTTGGTTTGAAAGATACAGTTATCTTCGCTGACCAATTAATGTACTTGGGTTTCCGTCAAGCGACTCGTTCAGGTGTATCTGTAGGTATGGAAGACATGTTAATTCCACCTACGAAACACACAATTATTGACAAAGCGGAAACAGAAGTTCGTGAAATCGAACAACAGTTCGAACAAGGTTTCGTAACTGCTGGTGAACGTTATAACAAAGTTGTCGATATTTGGGCGCGTACAAACGACCAAGTTGCTAAAGCAATGATGGATAACTTGTCTTATACACTTGTGAAAAACAAACAAGGTGAAGACGAGAAGCAAAAATCATTCAACAGTATCTATATGATGTCTGACTCTGGTGCCCGTGGTAGTGCGGCTCAGATTCGTCAGCTTGCAGGTATGCGTGGTTTGATGGCAAAACCGGATGGCTCGATTATTGAGACTCCAATTAAAGCGAACTTCCGTGAAGGTTTGACAGTACTCCAGTACTTCATTTCAACACACGGTGCGCGTAAAGGTTTGGCCGATACTGCATTGAAAACTGCGAACTCTGGTTACTTGACTCGTCGTCTTGTAGACGTAGCACAAGACTTAGTAATTACTGAGCCAGATTGTGGTACAAGTGGTGGTCTAGTGATGACTCCATTCATTCAGGGTGGTGATGTCATCGAGCCATTACGTGACCGCGTATTAGGTCGTGTAACTGCTGAAGATGTACGTCGTGCATCTGATGATGAAGTTGTATTACCTCGTGGTACGTTAATTGACGAGAAAATCGCAGCTCAGCTTGAAGAGGCTGGTGTCGATGAAGTTAAAGTACGCTCTGTAATCGCATGTGAATCAACATTCGGTGTATGTGCGAAATGTTATGGTCGTGACCTTGCTCGTGGTCACTTGGTAAACCCAGGTGAGTCAGTAGGTGTAATGGCTGCACAATCAATCGGTGAACCAGGTACACAGTTAACAATGCGTACGTTCCACGTGGGTGGTGCTGCAAGCCGAACTTCTGCTGCAAACAGTGTTCAAGTACGTAACAAAGGTACTGTACGTTTCCATAACGTAAAAACTGTACAACATGCGAAAGGCCACTTGGTTTCAGTTTCACGTTCAGGTGAAATTGGTATTGCCGATGAGTTAGGTCGTGAGCGTGAACGCTACAAACTTCCTTACGGTGCGAGCATCTTGTTGAAAGATGGTGAGCTTGTTGAGGCTGGCGGTATCGTTGCGACATGGGATCCGCATACGCATCCATTGGTAACAGAAGTTGCTGGTAAAGCACGTTTCAGCCAAATTGCTGATGGTGTAACTGCAACATCTAAAACTGATGATGCAACTGGTATGACAACTGTTGAAATCTTGCCTGTAACAGCACGTCCTGCTTCTGGTAAAGATTTACGTCCAGCAATCGTATTAGATACAACTGATGGCGGTGAACAGTTCTACTTCTTACCACAAAACACAATTGTGACTGTTCGCGACGGCGAAACAATTGGTGTGGGTGACGTTATCGGTCGTGTACCACAAGAATCTTCACGTACTCGTGATATTACCGGTGGTCTTCCGCGTGTTGCTGACTTGTTCGAAGCACGTAAGCCGAAAGAACATGCGATCTTGGCAGAAGTGTCTGGTATCGTAAGCTTCGGTAAAGAGACCAAAGGTAAGAACCGTTTAGTGATTACTCCAGATGACGGTTCTGAAATTTACGAAGAGTTGATTCCAAAATGGCGTCAAATCAACGTGTTTGAAGGCGAACATGTGAACCGTGGTGAAACCATTTCTGATGGTCCACAAAATCCACATGACATCTTACGCTTGAAAGGTGAAGTTGCTTTAACTAACTACATCGTGAACGAAGTTCAAGACGTTTACCGTCTCCAAGGTGTAAAAATCAACGATAAGCATATTGAAGTTATCGTACGTCAAATGTTGCGTAAAGTTGATATCATCGATGGTGGTGATACAAGCTTCATCAAAGGTGAACAAGTGGATTACATCCGTGTTGTTCAAGAGAACCAAGCTGTCTTGGCTCAGAACAAGTTCCCTGCGAAGTTTGAACGTCAATTGATGGGTATTACGAAAGCATCGCTTTCTACTGACTCATTCATCTCTGCTGCATCGTTCCAGGAAACAACTCGTGTGTTAACTGAAGCGGCTGTAACAGGTAAAGAAGATGATTTACGTGGCTTGAAAGAAAACGTTGTAGTGGGTCGCTTGATTCCAGCTGGTACTGGTCTTGCATACCACTTAGAGCGTCGTCGTCAAGAAGCGGAAGCAGCAGAACATGCTCTTCACAATGACTTCAGCGAAGTAGACCAAGCATTTAGCCAAGCTTTAAACTCAGAACAATTCTAAGCTTAAACTTGCATTAAAAAGGCGCCTTAGGGCGCCTTTTTTGTGGAAAAAATAAGCCATTTTTACAAAAAGTCTATTAAAGCACTCTTAATTTATTACTTAATGGGGGAAAACCCTCCATGAAAGCATACTATTCTAGGCGCAACTGAGTAGAGGAGTAGCTTTTAATGAAAAAAATGATGATGATTGCAGGTGTTGGTTTAATGTCAACTACTCTATTTGTAGGTTGCCAAAATGCTAGCCCAGAAAGCAAACGTATTGGTTCGGCAGCTATCGGTGGTGGTGCAGGCGGTGCTGTAGGTAAACATATAGGCGGTAATATTGGTGCAGGTTTAGGAGCAGCACTTGGTGCTGGTGTTGCCGCTAATGCCAAAGGCTCTAGCAGTAAAACAGTACGAAATAGTGCCATTGGTGCAGGTGTTGGGGCAATCTTAGGCGGTGCAGTGATTGGTGGTGACGCTGGTGCTGCTGCAGGTGGAGCACTCGGTGGTAGTGCTGGTGCAGCCTATGAAGAGAAAAAAGGTAAGTACTAAAACTACCTCTAACTATATTAAAAAAGAAGCTCTTATTTCATTAAGAGCTTCTTTTTTATCTGCTTTTAAAAGATGTAAATTTAACTCATCACTGCACATAAATTGGCTTTACAAAATATCTATTAATTACGACAGTGCAATAACACAAACTGATCAAATTCCCCATAAAAGAAGACTATGCTTTGATTAAAGCCCAAAGGAGTGAGTACGGTCATGAATAAAAAAATTGGTTTAATATCTACTGTCATATTATCAACAGTTATGTTCACCGGCTGTCAAAATATGAGTCCGTCTGACCAGCGTATTGGTGCAGCAGCAGCGGGTGGTGCATTGGGCGGTGGTCTTGGTAACCATGTTGGTGGTGGTATCGGTGCAGGCTTAGGTGCTGCGGTAGGTGCAGGTGTGGGTTCTAATACTCAAGGTGGCAGTAAACAAACTACAACCAAGAGTGCGATTGGTGCAGGTATTGGTTCGGTCGTTGGTAAAGCTATCATAGGTGGTGATACAGGTGCTGCAATTGGTGGCGCAATCGGTGGCGGTGCTGGTGCTGCGATTGAAGAAAAGAAATAAAAATAAGTGAAATGAAAAATAAGCGCCTTCAGGCGCTTATTTTATTAGTAGAAGGTTTTGCTTTTTTACGTCGGATATAAAGTGTCTTTTGGACTTCAGCAATTCTCACACCTGATTCATCGAAAATATTTAAATGATATGTTCTAAGAACAGGAGCATAGTTTTCGGCAAGTTCACGAATTTGTTCAATTTCTGCTAAATCAACGCGAATGTCAGCATAAACGGTACTTCGGCCAGGTGATAAAAAATTAATTTCAGCTGCTTTATCCCAAACAATATATTTTGATCCGAGATGATGCATAAGAATCAACATATAAAAGGGGTCAACCATTGAATAAAGGCTTCCGCCAAAGTGAGTGCCTACCAGATTTTGATTTTTCCAAGTAAGTGGCATTTTTACCCGAACATGACAGAGCTCTAAATTCATGACTTCAATATGAATTCCAGCTCCACGGTAAGGTGGGTAATGGTTAAATAAGAATTTGGAAATTGAAGGAATGTTCTGAAGTTTTTTTAAAATAGCCATAATAGTCAATTTTTTTTATTGCAACACTGGTCATACTAGATAAGTATCATCTTTTTTATATTGATGGCAATGCTTTATCCGATTAACGACATGATCGATTGAAAAACAAAATAGGAAATGATTATGCAGCCAAAGATTTATGCCGTAACGACAAGTGATCAACAAACCCTGTGTGCCAAGGCTTGGGGTGATGAGAAAAATATTCCATTAGTGTTAGTGCATGGTTATCCAGATAATCAGGAAGTATGGGAATCGGTCATTGAGCATTTAATCAATGATTTTTATATTGTGACTTATGATGTCCGTGGGGCAGGCTTATCATCTATTCCTAAACGGATACGGGATTACCGTTTAGAACGTTTATCTTTAGATTTGCAGGAAGTCATAGATGAGGTAATCCCAAATCGACAGTTCCATATGGCTGCGCATGATTGGGGTTCAATTCAGTCTTGGGAATCTGCAACAGAACCTAAATTTAAAGGCCGTTTACTCTCTTATACAACAATTTCCGGTCCATGTTTGGATCATGCGGCACTTTTCTTAAGAGAGAAGTTCAAAACATCACCTGCACAGATCCTAAAAATACTCACAAAATCATGGTATATCGGAGCATTCCATTTACCGCTAATTGCTCCAACTGTATGGTCGCTGTTTAGTCCAGAAAAGTGGGGTAAGATCTTAAAAGATTTAGAGCGAAAAGATAATTTGCCTTTAAATAGTAATATTTCCTCAGATGGGAAATACGGTATTAACTTATATCGTGCGAATTTTATTCCACGTTTAACTAGCCCTCGTCAGCGTTATGCGCAATGTCCAGTTAAAGCAATTATTTTAAAATATGACACTTTTGTCAGCCCAGAATATATTACAGAAGCGATGCCAAAATGGGTTGAAAACTTCGAATATGTTGAGCTTGAAGCAAATCATTGGGCGATTTTGAGTCAGGCTGAAAAAGTGGCAGCTCATATTCGCCAGTTTATTAACTCGCAGAGCTAATAAGTGACTGTTTAATATACAAAACTGGTAATTCGGCGATATTTTCGGCTTCATTGAGGTGAATCTGGTAGAATATCGCCTTTTGTTTTGCTCTGAACTTATTCATGAATGCTGTCGTTATTGCGATTGCAGTGATGTTCTTATTATCACTGGCGCGCGTTTCTGTCGTACTGACTTTAGTGGTTTCTGCCATTGTGGGCGGCCTCGTAGCGGGTTTAAGCCTTTCTCAAACTGTTGAAGCCTTTAACGCTGGTCTTGGTGATGGTGCTGAGGTTGCACTTGCCTATGCAGTGTTAGGGGCATTTGCTCTGGCACTTTCAAAATCTGGATTACCCGATTTACTTGCCCATAAACTGATTGGTTTATTGGGAATGGAAGCGGGGAAAAGCCGAGAAACTAAAGTGAAATATTTACTCTTAGGTATTTTACTGATCGCAGCTATTTTCTCTCAAAACCTTATTCCAGTTCATATTGCATTTATTCCTGTACTTGTACCGCCATTATTACGAGTCATGAACCATTTAAAACTAGACCGCCGCGCCGCAGCCTGTGTACTTACGCTAGGCTTAGTTGGGACATATATTTTCTTACCTGTTGGCTTTGGTGCGATTTTCCTTGAACAGATTTTGATGGGAAATATCAACAAGATTGGTGCTGCTTATGGCTTACATGTAGAACGTGGCATGATGCCTATTGGTATGGCAATTCCAGTTTTGGGAATGGTTCTAGGCACCTTGGTTGCGGTATTTATCAGTTACCGTAAGCCACGAATTTATGCTGACCGTTCGATAAGCCCTGTAACTACAATTGATTTAGATAAACCTCTTCGTGCAACTGCACAAGATGAAACAGCAGACTTAAAAGCAGACGCAGAAGAACTTAAACATGAGGCAGAGCAAGGCCCTGTTATTGCTAAAAAAACAATTTTTATGGCTTTACTGGCTATTGGACTGACTTTAGTTGCGCAGCTTTATTCCGGCTCAATGATCTTGGGTGGTTTAGTGGGCTTTGCAGTGCTTTCTACGGCAGGCATTTTTAAATGGCAAGATGCAGATGATGTCTTTGTACAAGGCATGAGAATGATGGCTCTAGTCGGTTTTATTATGATCTCTGCTGCTGGTTTTGCTTCAGTTATGACTCATACCGGAGATATTAACCAGTTGGTTAAAGGTGTGGTAGAAATCATTGGTGATAACCGTGCGCTTGCTGCATTTTTAATGCTTTGTATTGGCCTATTTGTCACGATTGGTATAGGTTCATCTTTCTCAAGTGTTCCTGTATTAGCTGTTATTTATGTACCTTTATGTGTCCAGTTCGGTTTCTCACCGTTAGCGACAATTGCACTTATCGGGACAGCTGCTGCTTTAGGTGATGCTGGATCTCCGGCTTCTGATTCTACCTTAGGACCAACAGCAGGTTTAGGTGTAGATGGGCAACATGACCATATTTGGGATACTGTGATACCAACATTTATTCACTTTAATATTCCGCTATTAATTTTTGGTTGGATTGCAGCCATGGTTTTATAATTTTTATAAAATATTAAATAAAGACCTCCTTAGTTTTTATCTAGAGATAATGATTAAGGAGGTTTTTTTGTGGTATAAACAAAACATGTATTTAGAATAAACTATATTAAAATACTCGGGATTTAAAGTTTATTAAAAAGGTTGGTTATATAAAATAATTCTGATTAATTAGGTTGGAATAAAAAACCAATTAAAATAGTCGGTTAATATATAATTTTATTTAAAACAGTTATTTAAAAATAAATATAAAAATAATTTTATAATGGGTGTTGCATCAATTTAAAATAAATGTTTATTATAAATATAAATAAGGTTGGAGATATTAAAGTGTTCAAAAAAGCATTAGTTATTGCATTAATGGGGGTGTCTTCATTTACTTTTGCTGGTAATTGGCAAGTAAAATTTGGGGGTAGCGTTATTGCTCCATCTGAAGACACAACAACTGCTTTAGGTGTGGTAAAGGCAGACCATGAATATGCATTTACTCCATCAGTAGAATACTTTTTTGGTCAAACTCCATTTTCGGCAGAATTATTATTAGCAACACCTATTAATCACGATGTTTTATTAAATGGTCAGAAAGTAGCGCGTATTAAACAATTGCCACCAACAATTACAGCAAAATATCATTTTAAAAACTCGACTCGTTTTACACCGTATATTGGTATCGGGGCAACAGCATTTATTCCTTGGGATGAACAAGGCGTAGCTGACAAAGTAAAAGAAGATTTTGGTGTCGCTGGCCAAGTTGGTTTTAACTTCCAACCTGCTGATGCTAAAAATTGGGGAGTATTTGTAGATGTTCGTTATGCAGATATTAGTCCAGAAGTTACTTTAACAAATGGTGCTAAATTTGACTTAGATATTAACCCGTTTGTTTACACTTTAGGTTATAGCTATAAATTCTAAGCATAATAATAAATAGAAAGAATATAATAATAAACCTAGATTCAGGCACCTCACATAGTTTTTTATGTGAGGTTTTTTATTTCATGGTTCTCACTAAAAAACGCATAAAATAGACAGTTTTATACATATTTTATCGTTCTTTGTTTCTAAACTATTTTTTATACATTTTTAAAGGAATAATATGATGAATAGAAAATTTGCCATGGGGCTAGCACTTTTTAGTGGTTTAGCTTTTACGCATAGTTTGCAAGCCGCTAGTTTCTCTTGCAGTGCTGCAAAAACAAAGACTGAACTCAGTATTTGTAAGAACCGATCTTTAAATGATGCCGATGTCAAAATGGCAACGACGTATCAAATTGTTTTACATGCACTACCAATGGGTGGACGTGATAATCAAAAAGATACACAGCAGCAATGGCTGAAAAAAAGAAATGCTTGTGCAGCTAATGTGAGTTGTATTTCTAAGGCATATCAACAAAGACAAAAACAACTAGACACTATTTTACAAGATAGGGTCTTAAGCCATGGCCCATTTTAATTAGAGAAAAATTTTTTAATATTCAGGATTGAAAAATTCTAGAAGTACTCCATTCATAAAGCATTCGAGAACAAACAGACTTCAAAATTTAAGGAGTGATTTATGAGTGAACAAGCATCACAAAATTATAGTTTCCAAGCGGAAGTAGCACAGCTTTTACATTTAGTGACGCATTCTCTCTATTCAAACCCTGAAATTTTCTTACGTGAACTTATCTCTAATGCATCAGATGCATGTGATAAATTACGTTTCGAAGGAATTAATCATCCTGAATATTATGAAAATGACCCTAATTTACATGTACGAATCAGCTTAAATAAAGAAGATAAAACTTTAACGATTTCTGATAACGGTATTGGTTTAAGCCAACAAGAAGCCATTGATAACTTGGGTACCATTGCAAAATCAGGTACTAAAGATTTCATGTCAAAATTGACGGGTGACCAGAAAGCGGATGCTCAGTTAATTGGTCAGTTTGGTGTTGGTTTCTACTCAGGTTTTATTGTTGCCGATAAAATTACGGTTGAATCACGCCGCGCAGGTCTAGATGCTTCTGAAGGGGTGCGTTGGATCAGTGGTGGTACAGGTGAGTTTGAAGTTCAGCAAATTGATAAAGCTTCACGCGGTACTGACATTATTCTTCACTTGCGTGATGACGCGCTTGATTATTTAGAGTCTTATAAAGTTAAGCAAATCGTTAATAAATATTCTGACCACATTAGCTTGCCAATTGAAATGCAAAAAGAAGTTTGGCAAGAAGAAGAGGTTGCTGAAGGTGAGGAGCCTAAAGGCGGCCAAATGGTCAAAACAGATGAGTGGGAAGCAATTAACTCGGCAAGTGCCCTATGGACACGTAACAAGAGTGAAGTGACTGAAGAGCAATATGTTGAGTTCTATAAAAACTTAACTCACGATTTTGAAGCTCCGCTTGCATGGGCACATAACCGTGTAGAAGGTAGTACGGAATATACCCAGTTACTTTATATTCCAAGTAAAGCACCTCATGACATTTTTACACGTGAAGCAAAAGCAGGAATTAAGCTGTATGTAAAACGCGTATTTATTATGGATGATGCGGACAATCTAATTCCAAACTATTTACGCTTTGTACAAGGTGTCGTGGACAGCGCTGATTTACCGCTTAATGTCAGCCGTGAGTTGTTGCAAGAAAGCCGTGATGTTAAGACAATCCGTGAAGGTAACGCACGCCGTGTACTCACTTTGCTTGATGGCTTAGCTAAATCTGAAGATGAGAAAGACCAAGAAAAATTTAAAACGTTCTACACTGAGTTTGGCTCAGTTCTTAAAGAAGGTTTGGGTGAGGACTTCGGTAACCGCGAACGTATTTTAAAATTATTACGTTATGCAACTTCCACAAATGATGAAGTAACAACTTCTTTTGCGGACTATAAGGCACGCATGAAAGAAGGCCAAAAAGCTATCTATTATGTGACTGCTGAAAGTTTAGCTGCTGCTAAGAACTCTCCACAGTTGGAGTTGTTTAAGAAAAAAGGCATTGAAGTATTATTAATGGCAGAGCGTGTTGACGAGTGGGCAATGAACTTTGTTCACGAGTTTGACGGTACGCCATTGAAGAATGTATCTAAAGGTGCAGTTGATTTAGGTGACTTGCAAGATGCTGAAGAGAAAAAGGCACTTGAGCAAGCGGCTGAACAGTTTAAGCCTGTTGTTGAGAAATTAAGTGATTCATTGAAGGCTAAAACCAAAGAAGTCCGTGTAACGACTCGTTTGGTAGATTCTCCGGCATGTTTAGTGACTAGTGAAGGCGAGTTGTCTCCTCAACTTATTCGTATGCTCAAACAAGCGGGGCAAGCCGTACCTGAAATCAAGCCAATTTTAGAAATTAACCCTGAGCATCCTTTAGTGAAAAAACTTGAAGGTTCAGAACAATTTGATGATTTGGCGAATGTGATTTTTGATCAGGCAGTGATTGCAGAAGGTGGATTACCTGAAGATCCGGCAGCTTATGTGAAGCGCATTAATAGCTTGTTGCTAAAATAATTTTGCAATAGAAAAAGCCTCTGAATTATCAGGGGCTTTTTTGTGGATAAAGAAAGAGTTATCCACAATTTGATGGTTTTTGTCTAAAAATTAGCTTCCAGATTCATTTGGACACTGAGCTGATGCTTGGGGTCATCATCAAGATGGTTAAAGAAATTAAGATCATTTTGCATAAAAATCCAATCTCTCCATATCGGTTGACGCCATGAAATATAAGGTCCCCAACTATTTAGGCGGATATCATTATTGGCATATACACCACCGCTATAAATACCGTAAGTCAGACGATTATCTTTTATAAATTCAAATTGTTGGAAAGTCCAATTCCCCCAGTTGTAATCTTCTTTTCCACTCTTATTTACATTAAATGTATTGGAAAATAATGTGTTATCTTGCATTTTCTGCGTTAAGTTCAGCGTCGTTTCAGTGTAATTCCGGCTAGTCGAACCATATCGGAAAATTTGTTCAGTATCTAGACTAATGTTATGTCGTAAATTCCATTTTTTCTTGGCAAGAAATTGTACATAAACATCACTTTCCGAGTTTGAGCCTAGATCAAGATCATTTTCAAATGGCATCCAGGTTGAAATGGTATTCCAACTTGCTGTGAGCGGATTATTTTCTGAAACATGAGGAGTTGAAGCTTTCTTCTTGATCTTGCCAAAGGTTTTATAAGGATGTTTATGTTGGGCTGCGCGACTCCACAACGTATCATTTCCAAATACAGCCATCAGGTCTTGAATAAGTGCGGTATCTGAACTATGACTTGGTTCTACTTCGCATGGTGAATGTAAAAAAGATACAGACTGACTTTTTGTTTTGAGAGTAACCACAGACGAATACAGGGTTCGCCTTGTAGAGCGTGAGTGTTTCAAAGAAGTAGGAAAAAGCTGTATATGAGGAATTAAAACCAGCATACCTAAGCTATAAATGCAAAGTAAGGCAGTAGATCTGTATTCAAATGAAAAAGAAGAGAATTGATTCATTTTTCTGAAGATCAGGAATCAAAAATTAGCTCGTTATTGTAAGAAGAAAAGCTTAAATTTTTATTTAAAAGTATTTTATTATTCATCACCTTGGATGGGGAATCCAAGGTGATTTTTAAGCTTAGAAAAGGGCTTCTAATCGTAAGAATGTGCTCACATAATGGTTGCGATCTTCACGATGGTCATTAAAGTAATTGAGGTCGCCTTGTACAAAGAACCATTCACGTAAAACAGGCTGACGCCATGATACAAATGGTCCCCAACTGTTTAAACGTAAATCGTTGTCATTGTAGTAGCCACCTGTATAAATGCCATAGTTAAAACGGTTATTTGCAAAGAAGCTATGTTCTCGGAAAAGACGGTTTTCCCATGTCAAATCATCGTCTTGATCATCGGCATAAGTTAAGCTGAACTGGTTTGATAAGATCGGCTGATTTGGACGAGCATGAGTGAGTTCAAGATTAGTACGTAAGTAGTTTTCACTATCTATGCCATAACGATAAATTTGTTCTGCATAAAATTTAAAATCATTACGGAGTTGCCAGTCTCTCGATGCTTTTAAACGGACATAAATATCATCGCCAGAACGGATACCTAAGTCAGCGTCTGTTTCAAAAGGTAGCTTTTTCGAGAAATTTGACCAACGTAATGCGATTGAGCTGTTGTCATCTCGAGTTCTTTTACCATCTAACTTTTTATTTGGATCTTGATTTGGGTTTTGATTGATATTGGCTGGGCTATTATTAAATTCGTCATCTAAAGAGTCATCACCAAATACCACACTTAAACGCTTCTCTAGAGTAGGTAATTTAATCTTACCGCGAATTCTGGGCTTGATTTCATAATTATCATATTCATTCCAATAGTTATCGATCATGACCCGAATGGTGGCTGACGCGGGTTTTTGTGGGTCAACTTCACCAAACCAATTATCAATTTTTCCAGATGTACGATCGGCCCAATTACGAATTTTCTTTTGTTTACGGTCAAACCAAGTCTGATCTTCGGTTTGCTCGGTTGGTGGAACAATTGGTTCGTTGGACTGCTCCGGGAAAATCGTTGGGGTTGCATCAATCCATCTCGGAATTTGGTCTAAAAGATTTTCATCTTTATTTTCTTCGGCTTGTGCTCCAGATGATAAACCGTTTACTTGTTGGGTTGAGGAAGAATTTACTTCTGCATGAGCCATACATACTGAACCAAATCCTAAGGTCAAAAGGGCAAAAAGCTGCCGATATGTAATGATGTGAAATGTTTTCATATCTATCTTTATGTTTTGTTGTTATTGTCACTTTTGTAGATTTTTCTAATAAAATCAAGAGGACGACACAAAACTTAAGTAAATTTAACTTTTCTTACATATTTGAAATTAATTAAAAAGTTTAAGCTATTAGCGATAATTTTTAAGCAAAAAAAATCCCCCAAACTAGGGGGAGTTTTTGATCAAGGAAACTTCAAATTCCGATCATTAAACACATAAAAAACAGAACATTACAGCGCGAATATTCTAAGCCGCAATCATAAACCGATTTTAAACAATTGAATAGTTCTTTTTTTAGAACGCTCTATTGCTAAAATGGTGATAAAACATACGACTCGTTCACACTTTATCGTTAAGCCTATTTATTTTGTGGAATATCGCATGTTTCATCATTACAAACAGCTGCGTCATCTTGCTCGATATTTTCAGCATTTGCCTTGAGTTGTGCTTGTTCTAGTACTTGTAAAAACACTTCACGAGGTTGTGCTCCTGCAAGTGCGATTCTTTGGTCAAATACAAAGAAAGGTACGCCAGTTACATTGAGTTGCTCATGTGCAATTTTTTCATCATGACGAACAAAGTCAGCCAACTCATTTGTATCGAGTACATATTCAACTTCGGCATTATCAAGGCCAATACGAGAAGCAATTTCTTCTACAACTTCGCGTTCGCCAATAGCTAAACCTTCAGTCATATAAGCATGGAAAAAGGCTTCTTTTGCTTCGTTTCCTAAACCTTTACTTTGTGCAAGGTGGATAATACGGTGTGCATTAAAGCTATTGCCTGAGTTGGCTTTTTGCCATTGGAAGTCAATACCTTCAGAAGCAGCCATGGCCGCAATGTTGCGTTCCATTTCTTCCATCTCTTCATAGGTACGGCCATATTTTTTAGCTAAACGCTCAGTATTTGAAGTGTCATGTTTTGCAGGAGCATCAGGATCTAGTTCGAAACTATGCCAGTGAATATCAAGCTCGATACCTGCCTCGGCAGCGACATGTTCTAGGCGTTTTTTGCCGATATAGCAGAAAGGGCATACTACATCAGACCAGACATCAACACGCATGGGAGAATCTCATAAATATAATTTACTCATCATAATAGGGATGATGTACACGGATTTAAAGCATTGAATGGAGAATAGAGTGTTGCGTATTGTGAAATAAATGGCATATAAAGAACTATAAGCTCTATTTTATAACTATAAAGAGCAAAACTATAAGAATGGAAATAGGAGGTGTTTATGCGCCGAGTTTTGATTGCAATTGCAAGTCTGGTTGTTATTACGAGTATTGTTTTTTTTACCTATCAACATATAAAACAGCAGCAAGCCAAAGATAGCAGTCAAATGTTTGATGTAGTAATGACTGAAAAAATGAATCAGCTTTATGATCAGGCTCAAGACTGGACTAAACCTGTACAACTTGATATTCACGATAAACGGCTGGCAGGACACTACAAACAAGTCTCAGAGTTTCTTTTGAGTTATTGGGTCCAAAATGTGAACGCACGTAATGAATATTTAAGAGAATTAAAAGCGGCGAAATGGGATACGTTCTTAAATGTTGACCGTTTAGATCATGATAAAAAACAAAAATATGCTGAAACCGAAAAAATGTTAGCCGATGTTCGCAGAGCTTCAGATAAGTATCAATCCGAATATGAAAAAATTCATAAAACTTTCTTGTCAAAAATTCAGGAACTGTCTGTTGATAAAGAGATGAGACAAATCCTCGAAATAAAATTAGGAGCTCAGCAAAAAGCCGATCAGGACCATGCAATTTTTATGATTGAGCTACAAATTTTAGATAAAGCAGAAGAAATGTTTAAGCTTTTAAAAACTTATCCATGGCAAAAGAAAGATCAGATGATACTTTTCCATGAAAATGCTCAGGTCAAAAAGTTTAATACACTGTATCAAGACGTTTTAAAACTTAATGCAAAAATTGAAAAAATTAAGAAAAAGAATGTAGCTGCCTTAGAAGGGGAGTTAAAAGAATAGCGACAGGAGGAGCATCACTTTTTAAATATTGGTGCTCTCAGCTTTTCCTTTTGCCAAGAAAGATTGTAATAAACTTTGAGAAGTTTGCAGTTTGTTTAACTGATCGGACACATGCTTAAGTTCTGTTTGCAGTTTTTCTTGAACCACTGGACACAGCGTAAATACCCGTTCATCTAAATCAAAACATGGCAATAAAACATGAATGTCTTTCAGGTTCATACCTGCGTCATTTAATATTTTAATTTTCTTAATATTTTCAATATCTTTTTGCGTATAACTTCGATAATTATTACTCGCTCGATGAGGCTGTATAAGCCCTAAATTTTCATAATACCGCAGCATACGTGGGCTTACTTTTGTGAGCTCGGAAACTTTAGCTAAGTTCATAAAATGGGGTTGACCTTAACAGTGGTGTCATAGTTTAGCATGTTTTTATATTTCAAAATGGTACTTGTTCCATGATTAGAAAACTCATTTTATTGGTGATATTCGGATTAATGTCATTTGTTACAAATGCCAAAACCCTTGAATTTCAGGAGAAGAACATGCGTCAAATATTTGTGCTTCACGGTTACTCAGCTTCTATTAACGATCATTGGTTTTTGGACTTAAAACATCAAATAGAAGATGAAAATACAACTGTTACTTTAATACCATTTCCAGATTCTGAGCATCCGGACGTCGATGCTTGGCAGAAAGTATTAGATGAGCAGATTCCTGCAGTTAATGAAAATACTTATTTTGTTGCCCACAGTTTAGGGGTGATTACCTTGCTACACTTTTTACAAAGACATGATTATCAAAATATTGGAGGAATGATTTTAGTATCTGGATTCTCTGGTCCAATTTCAGACTCTTCACCTCTTAGCCCTTATATAACAAAGAGTAAAGTCGACACCAACTATTTCCGTGACATAAAGAAAAAGCTGGTTTATTTATCTGATAATGATGATTTGGTTCCACCACAACTAACGATTCAATTGGCTAAGGATATTGATGCGCCTTATATTACCGTTCCTAATGGTGGGCACTTTTTAGGTCGGGAAGGTTATACGGAATTTCCGCAATTAGTCGATTCTTTAAAAGAAATGTTAGAAAATTGATAAAAAATCCCCGCATTGAGCGGGGATTTTTTATCTTTACTGAAATTTGTAATTTTTATTCCTAATCTATTAAGGCTGGTAAATGATACCCATGACTTTCGCAGGTAAAGCAATAATATCGAAAGTTAAGGTAAACGGAAGCAGTGGTAAACTTGCTAGCTTCTCCTTAGTTGATAAGGGTACTTTTCCGCTTTTATCATGAAGATATTGGATTCTAACGTGATATGGCTTGGATAAAGGGGTTATTTTTTTAAGATTGTTTACAGGAGGATAAACAGTTCCTCTAAGATTTAACTCAAATTTATGTAGTTCTAATGTCTTTTCATAGTCACATGGAATTACACCATATTGTTTGAATAAAGCTGATTCTTTCTCGTTCAATTTCCCATTAGGTGGGGTGTAAGAAAATCTAATATGTCCGTAAAAATGGTTACTATTCGAAGCTGGAGCATTAAAATCTAGCTCATTACTTATTTGAATATATTGTGGATTTAATTGACTAATTAATTGAATGAAATCGTTACCGCCTTTACTAATGACATAACTATATTTTTTCCCTGCGATAACAATACTGTCCTCTGGTTCATTTGGGAGAGATACTGATGGTTTACCGAATGCAATTACATCATCTTCTGTTAAAGTGATCCATTCATAGCCTGAGTCGTATTTTGTAAATAGCTCTCGCGTGTTTTCACCAATAATTCGATTACTCACACAACCAGTGAGAAAGAAACTGGCTAGTAAGCAGCTCATAAGAATATTCTGATTTAATATTTTAAAGTTCATTATTTCTGTCGAATTCAATAGATTTATAAAAAGCTGACTATAAACAAAAAATCGTAATATTTAAATCTGGCAATATAATATGACTTAGCCATATTCAGATTAATTTCTAAAATCTTTTATGAATTTCTTTTTAATAAGTTTAAAAATCTAACGTTATTTACCGTTTATCTGAGCATTACTGAATCAAAAATGACTTTGTTGTAGCCTATTTATAGAACATTTTATTTAGTCATCATTTTGAGTTCGCGTAGGGTGACTGATTTTGGGAGCAAGTTATGAACTTTCTAAAACAATCAGCCTTCATTGCTGTATTTGCTTTTATGGGTTTACCAACTGTTCAAGCAGAAGAAGTGGCTACTTTACCTACAATTCGCGTTATGGCCGAATCTGAGCTACGTGAAGAAGTAGGCTTTGTCCCATTTCAAGAAGATAAAAAAGTGCGTCAGGCTCTACAACATCGTGAGTATAAAACTCATAACGATATACAGAATGCTTTAGTCCCTGAAGGTATGACGACAGTAGACTATCAACCTGTCATGGCACAGCCAGACTTGTCTCAGCTTTCTCCATTTTTACGAGAATATATTCTAGCTGTAGCGGGTGGAATCCAGTCTTCTGACCCAACCAATGGTCTTTTTGAAATGTTAAAGCCTCTGCAAATTAACCGAAGTAATGTCGATGCTTATCGTGAAGGTACGATGAAAGTAAATTTAGATGATATTTTGAGATTACAGCAACAAATCCAAGATGGTTTAAAAGGCCGATAAAAAATCCCCGCATTGAGCGGGGATTTTTTTATCTTGGTGTTAATTAAACACGTTCGATTACTGTTGCGATACCTTGACCAAGGCCGATACACATCGTTGCAAGACCGATTTGAGTATCTTGTTGTTCCATTACGTTTAACAACGTAGTGGTGATACGAGCACCTGAACAGCCTAGTGGGTGACCAAGAGCGATTGCACCACCATTTAAGTTCACGATGTCTTGTTTGTCATACAGACCTAAGCCTTTAAGAACAGACAAGCCCTGTGCAGCAAATGCTTCATTTAACTCAACAGTCTGGATATCAGCAATTGATAAGCCAGCACGTTTAAGCGCTTTTTGAGTTGCTGGAACTGGACCATAACCCATGATTGCTGCATCACAACCAGCAACCGCCATAGAACGGATCACGGCACGTGGTTTTAAACCTAATGCTTGTGCACGTTCAGCAGACATAAGCAACATTGCAGAAGCGCCATCAGAAAGAGCAGAAGATGTTGCTGCTGTTACTGAACCACCTTTAGGGTCAAATACAGGTTTTAATGCTTTGAACGCTTCAAGGTTTGCATCTGGACGAATCACTTCATCGATGTCGCAAAGGATTTTAAAGCCATTTGCATCGTGGCCTTCAACACCAATGATTTCATTTTTGAAACGGCCTTCTTGAGTTGCAGCCCAAGCACGACGGTGAGATTCAACACCGAACGCATCTTGTTCTTCACGGGTAATGCCGTTCATGCGACCTAACATTTCAGCAGTTAAGCCCATCATGTTAGATGCTTTAGCGTAGTGTTTAGATGCTTCAGGGTTAAGGTCGATGCCGTGCATCATGCCTACGTGGCCCATGTGCTCTACACCACCAATAATGAAGATATCACCTTGGTTTGTTGCAATTTGTGCAGCCGCAGTGTGGATTGCCTGCATAGAAGAACCACAAAGACGGTTAACTGTTTGACCAGCCACAGTTTTAGGCAAGCCAGCCAATAAACCGATGTTACGGCCAATGTTCATACCTTGTTCTAGGGTCTGGTTTACACAGCCCCAAATCAGGTCTTCAACTTCATTTACATCAAACTGGTTACGGGCAACGAGCGCACGCACAAGTTCAGCAGATAAACTGTCGGCACGTACATTACGGAACATACCGTTTTTAGATTTGCCCATGGCAGAACGAACGCCATCAACAATCACAACGTCACGTGGATTTAAAGTAGCCATTCACGTCGCTCCTTAACCGTAGAATTTTTTGTTGTTAGCAGCCATGTCGCGCAACATTTGTGGCGCTTCATAAGCCTTACCTAAGTGCGCATATTTGTCGCAAAGTGCAACGTATTCAGCAACACCTGTTTGGTCGATGTAACGGCATGGACCACCACGGAATGGAGGGAAACCAATACCCATAATCATTGCCATGTCTGCCTCAGATGCAGTCGCTACAATGTTGTCTTCTAAGCAACGAACAGTTTCATTGCAAAGAGCAAGCATCATACGGTCAATAATTTCTTGGTTATCAAATTCGCGTTTTTCGCCAGTTACGAATGGAGCAATTACTTCATACGCTGTTGGATCAACAGTTTTTGCTTTCTTGCCTTTCTTGTCGAGTTCGTATTTGTAGAAACCTACATCATTCTTTTGACCAAGACGTTTCGCTTCGTACATTGCTTCGATCGCGCCTTTGTACTCTGGCTTCATACGGTCAGGGAAACCTTCAGCCATCACTTCAGCACCATGTACACCTGTATCGATACCTACAACATCGATCAGATAAGCAGGACCCATTGGCCAACCGAACTTAGACATTACATTGTCGATTTGCTGGAAATCTGCGCCGTCTTTTACAAGAAGGTCAAATGCTCCGAAATAAGGGAACAATACACGGTTAACCAAGAATCCTGGGCAGTCATTTACAACGATTGGTGTTTTACCCATTTTTTGAGCAAGCACGACCGTAGTTGCAATTGCTTCTTCAGAAGTTTTCTCACCACGAATAACTTCAACAAGTGGCATCATGTGAACTGGGTTGAAGAAGTGCATACCAACGAAGTTTTCAGGACGTTGTAATGCTTTTGCTAAACGTGTAATTGAAATAGTAGAGGTGTTAGAAGCAATGATCGTGTTTTCACGAACATTTTTCTCAGTTTCAGCAAGTACGATTTCTTTTACTTTTGGATTTTCAGTTACCGCTTCGATCACGATGTCAACTTCTTTAAACTCTTCGTAGCTTAAAGTAGGACGGATGCGAGCAAGTGTTTCACCCATTTGCGCAGGTTTCATTTTCTTGCGTTCAACTTGCTTGGTTAACAAGTTGTTTGCTTCTTTCATACCTAATGCAAGTTGTGGGTTACCAATATCTTTCATGATGATTGGAGTGCCTTTGCTTGCCGCTTGGTAAGCAATACCACCACCCATGATACCCGCGCCAAGTACAGCAGCTTGGTTTACAGGATGAGCACCCTTTTCATGTTGCTTAGATGCTTTTTTAACAACTTGGTCATTAATGAATAAACCAATTAATGCTTCAGCTTGAGGAGTTACGGCTGCTTTGGCAAAGCCTTCAGCCTCAGCTTTTAACGCTTCATCACGTGTAAGGCTTGCACCAGCTTGTAATGAATCAAGTAATAATTTTGGAGCAGGGTATTGAGCAGGATTTGCTTTAGCAAGTACCGCACCTTTTGCTGTGTTGAACGCCATCATTTGTTCAAGTGGGTTCAATTTTACAGCTTCAAGTTTTTCTTGGCGTTTTGCTTTCCAGTTTAAACGACCAGAAATCGCTTGCTTAACCAGATCAGTAGCAGCGTCAAGTAATTTGTCCGCAGCAACCACAGCATCTACAGCGCCATCTTTAAGTGCAGCAGCCGGTTTCTTTGGAGTAGCCATTGCCATCCATTCAACTGCATTATCAATACCAATGAGACGGCTTAAACGAACACTACCACCGAAACCAGGGTAAATACCGAGTTTGATTTCTGGTAAACCGACTTGTGCAGCTTCTGACATCACGCGATAGTCACAAACTAAACACATTTCAAAACCACCACCCAAAGCCATGCCGTTAATAGCAGCAACTTTTGGAAGGTCTAAATCTTCAAAGCTATTGAAGATTTCGTGAACAGGCATAAGCCAGTCAACAATCGCTTTTTCGCCTTGTGCAAAGTTTTGACCAAATTCGGTAATATCTGCACCAACAATGAATGTAGATTTGCCCGAGGTAACAACTAAGCCTTTAATATCGTTATTAGCTTTTACAGCCGCGATAGCAGCTTTGAAATCTTCAATTGTTGCACGGTTGAATTTATTGACCGACTCACCTTGTAAGTCAAAGCGGAATTCTGCAATTCCGTCCGCAAGCATTTGGACGGTAATGGCATTGCCAGCGTGGATCATGCCTGATCTCCTTAGTTTTGGAGGATTTCTAAGTTGATGTTATGAAGCGTGTGTACAGCTCCGGTACACATTTATGCTTCGCTAATCTTACGATAACTATATCTAAAAAGAACCCGACAAGTTGTATCAAGCCGTGACGCAAGGGTCATCTTATTTTTAATTGAATTCATACCAATTAAATGCATAAAGAAAATCATAGAGATAGCTGCTGAGTAAAGGCTTTTGTTTTAATTTAAGTTTTTATTTATAAAAAGTATAAATCTTTAATTTTTTATATAAAAAATGAGAATTTTATCCTATTCACTTCTTGTCAAAAAGGTCAATTGTTCTGGGGTAATGTCTAAAAAAGTCGACTACAAAGACACAATTTTCTAATGAATGATCACCATAACAAATTAAGCACTTTTTTTATATTAAGGCCTCTTAATTTTCCGAAATACACTGTTTAATTTTTTACATTCGCTTTTTATAAGTCAATTTTGTTAAAATTTGCGCCAATTAAATAAACTTCCGGTTGCTATTACCTTAGAAAATTAAGGTAAGGTTGCCCTAAACTTTGAAAGAGTAGCAATATGATTAAGTGGATCATATTAGCGATTTTTGTGATATCTGCATTGTATATCCAACATCGCGGCAAAGTGCGTCACTCGTTTTATCGTCAATTTTTTGACCATTCAACCTTGCTCGCACCGATTAACTTTTTAATGTACATCTTTTCAAAGGTACCGAATCAACCCTATATCGACACTCAACACTTTAAAGATTTAAAAGTGTTAGATGAAAATTGGGAAATGATTCGAGATGAAGCGAAAGCTTTATATGACCAAGGTGGGATTAAAGCATCAAGTACCTATAACGACTTAGGTTTTAACTCGTTCTTTAAAACAGGGTGGAAACGTTTTTACCTCAAGTGGTATGAATCAAGCCATCCTTCTGCTGCTGAGCTTTGCCCAAAAACAACGGCTTTACTCAAAACATTACCAACCATTAAAGCGGCAATGTTTACAGAGCTTGCTCCTGACAGCCGTTTGGTCAGACACCGTGATCCATATGCGGGGTCACTCCGTTATCATTTAGGCCTGATTACTCCAAATGATGACCGTTGTTTCATTGATGTAGATGGTGAAAGATACTCTTGGCGTGATGGACAAAGTGTCGTGTTTGACGAAACTTATATTCACTATGCTGAAAATAAGACCGATCAAAACCGTATCATCTTCTTTGCCGATGTTGAACGTCCAATGAAAGTAAAATGGATGGAACGTTTCAACCATTGGTTTGGTCGTAATGTGATGACTGCGGCAAGTTCACCGAATGAAACTGGTGACCAAACAGGGGGCTTAAATAAAGCCTTTGGTTATGTTTACCAAATTCGTATTAAAGCTAAAGCTTTAAAAGCTAAAAACCGTAAATTGTATTACTTCTTGAAGTGGTTCCTCATGCTTGGAATTTTCTTCCTAATTTTTGTTCGACCATACGTGTTTTAATGAAAGCGCCCGAAAGGGCGTTTTTTTATAGGTATTAAAAACGACAAATTAATTTTGTGACTCATTTCACAGTGCTGGCAATTTGTTACAACTATTAAAAGCCAACAGATAATTTTGATTCTACAATGGCGCGGTTTTTTCGAAGACTTGGTTAGCGGAAGTAGGTTTTACAATGGCTCATGCTCATCACGCAGCTCATGCATATGTTCACCATATCAAAGTGAGAAAAGAAGAAAGTTCTCAAGGTGACTTAAAAACGAAAGCGATGTTAAGCAAAGCTTCTTCGGGAAATAAAAAACTTCATCGATCTGCTTCTAAACGACATAAATCGGAAGATCAAAATATTGATCTACATAAGTTCTCAAGTAAGCTTGAAAGTATGTCTGCAAAGCACAGTAAAGAAAAATGTGCCAAGAATATTCGCATTGCCTTACAAGCTGCGGGTGCAGATGTATCAAAGCATCCTGTAGCTGCATCTGACTGGGGGCACACCTTAGAAAAGAATGGTTATAAGAAAATCAAGCCGGCATTTAATCGTCCTCAAGAAGGGGATATTTATATTATCGAACGTACAAGTGGACATACTTACGGGCATATTGCGGGCTATACGGGTAATGGCTGGTTCTCTGATTTCCGTCAAAAAACCTATGCGGTCTATAAAGAAAAAGATGTGAAATATAGTTACTATCGCCTCGATTCTTAAGGAAGTACGACACACTTTGTCGGGCTAGTTTCTTATACCTTTTCAAATTTAGTTTCTGGCACAGTAAAGCACTTGAAAAGTAAAGGTGAAAACATCACATTAGGTATTCAATATTAAGCCATGTATGCCAATAGTGAATCAAAACGCTCGTCCCCATATTGAAAAAATTTTAGCTAATCTGACCCAACTTCCAGGCGTTTATAAGATGCTAGGGAAAGAGGGGGAGTTGTTATATGTTGGTAAAGCTAAAAATTTAAAAAATCGGGTGTCGAGTTATTTTGTTAAAACCATTGAGCATCCGAAAACTCAAGCTTTAGTCGCTCGAATTTATGATATTGAAACGCTAGTTACGCGTTCAGAAACCGAAGCGCTGCTTTTAGAACAAAACTTAATTAAACAACATCGTCCGCCTTATAACATTATGCTGCGTGACGATAAGTCATATGTCTATATCTTTGTATCGGCAGATAAACCTTATCCGCGAATTGCCAGTGGACGTGGCAAAGGTAAGCACCAAATCGGTAAATTCTTTGGGCCTTACCCAAGTGCTTATAGTGCGCGAGATACCTTACTGGTTTTACAAAAACTTTTTAATGTCCGTCAGTGTGAAAATAGTTATTTCTCACAGCGTAAGCGGCCGTGTTTGCAATATCAAATCAAGCGTTGTTCGGCCCCTTGTGTAGGTTTGGTCTCACCAGAAGATTACAAAGAAGATGTGAATAACAGTATTCGTTTCTTACAAGGTGATACCAAAGAGTTAAACCAGGAACTGATTGCGAAAATGGAACAGGCGGCGGCAGATCTTGAATTTGAAAAAGCGGTTTTTTATCGGGATCGGTTGTCTTTACTTCGCGAAGTACAAGCACAGCAAGCTGTTTTCAAAGTGAAAGGTGAAGCTGATATTTTGGCAATTGCCTATCAGGCTGGCGTGACATGTGTGCAGATTATGCATGTACGTAACGGACGTATGTTGGGAGGTAAAAGCTATTTCCCTGATATGTTAGGCGATGACCTTGGTCAAATGCTAAGTGACTTCATGGCAAACTTTTACTTTCAGGTTGCCGATGAAGTACCAAGCGAACTGATTGTGAATACTGCCTTACCTGACCGTAAAGAGCTGGAAGAAGCCTTAGCACAGCAGTTTGGAAAGAAAGTCCAGATTAAGAGCAGTGTACGAGAAACACGTGCTGAATGGTTAGAACTTGCCGAAATGAATGTTCAACATGCAATTAAAGGGCAGTTGAGTAACCATTTAGAACTCAATGAGCGTTTCCACCAGCTTGAGCAGGTAGTTGGCCGTCCGATCGATCGTATTGAATGTTTTGATATTAGCCATACCATGGGTGAGGCACCGATTGCATCATGCGTAGTGTTTGACCAAGGTGGAGCACGTAAACGGGACTATCGCCAATTTGCCATTCAAGATATTACTGCGGGTGACGATTATGCAGCAATGCGCCAAGCTTTAACGCGTCGCTATAAAAAGGCAATGTTGCCAGATCTGCTTTTAATTGATGGTGGTAAAGGCCAGCTCCATATGGCCATGGAAGTAATGCAAGAGCTTGGGTTAGAAGCTTTTATGGTAGGTGTATCAAAAGGTGAAGGCCGTAAACCAGGGCTTGAAACGCTTCATTTTACCGATGGCACAAAAATTCAGTTACCTGAAGATAGTAAGGCGCTACATTTGATTCAACAGGTGCGTGATGAAGCTCACCGTTTTGCCATTACTAAACACCGCGCTAAACGTGATAAACGCCGCAGTACTTCAGTTTTAGAAGCAATTCCGGGCTTAGGACCTAAACGCCGCCGAGATTTATTAACACATTTTGGTGGTATCCAAGGTGTGTTAAAAGCATCTGAAAAAGAACTGACAGTCGTGCCGGGCTTAGGTGAAGTGATGGCAAGAACGATTTATAAAATTTTGCATGAGTAGTCATGTCTTGAGAAGATGAGTGACAAAAGCGCTCGTAAATTAATAGCTGAATGATCATTCACATATTGGTCAAAATGATGAAAGATATTTCTTAACCATGCGCATGATTTAGGGATATGAATGTCATTATTGCACCTATGGGAAGATGTAAAACAAAATGAATGGATTGATATACCTGCAGGATGGTTACAGGGCCGCACCGTTTTTGGTGGCCTTGTTGCTGGGTTATTAATGCAAAAGGCATGCTCCTATATTCAAGATTCAAATAAAAGATTATTAAGTTGTAGTGTTACTTTTGTAGGCCCTGTACAACAAGGCGCTGCCCAATTGACTATTGAAGTTTTAAGAGAAGGAAAGTCAGTCACTACGCTTGAAGCGCGTTTATGGCAAGATGATGCGGTACAAACGATTTTGGTTGCAAGTTTTGGGGCTTCTCGTGCATCGAGTATTGAGGTAAAGCAAGAGCCAGTCGTCCCTGCTTATGTACCACCTGAAAATTTATCTGTCATTCCTTTTGCGAAACATATGCCTGAATGCTTTCAGCATTTTGAAGTCTGTTGGGCTGAGGGGAATTATCCGGTAACGGGAAGTAAACAACCCGACTTTGGTGGCTGGTCAAGGTTCTCACCAGAGCAGCATGCGAATCGTCAAATGACATTATCTGATTTGATTGTTCTTATGGATATTTGGCCACCGGGTGTTTTGCCTATGTTTAAGCAAGTTGCACCTGCAAGTTCTTTATCATGGCATATTACGTATGTTCATCCAGTTCGGCACCAGTTGTGTGACTGGTTTAAATATAAAGTAACTACTGAATATGCAGCTGAGGGGTACTCCACAGAATATGCATATCTTTGGGATCAAAATGATCATTTAATTGCAATCTTGCGGCAAACTGTTACGGTATTTACCTAAGTAATCTACTTTCTCGATTCACATATTTCGTATAAAGTGGCTGTTACAGATAGATACAATATTGAAGTATGTGTCTTTGTCTGTTAAAAGATGCGTGAAGACTAAATTGGCGGTGTTTATGACCACAGGGCGAATCCTGAATATCCCAAATATCCTAACTTTGGCGCGTATTGCGCTTATTCCTGTATTTTTGGTGATTGCATATTGGCCGCCTGCAATAGGTATTGGTGAGCACGTAGGAAGTATGACACGTCATATTATCTTAACGGCTATTTTCGTGCTGGCTGCCGTAACCGACTGGTTTGATGGCTATTTAGCACGAACTTTAAACCAGACTTCAGCATTTGGCCGTTTCCTAGACCCGGTTGCAGATAAACTTATGGTCGCAGCTGCACTTATTGTTTTAGTGCAGTGGAAACCGACAATTGCGATGGCTTTCGCTGCAATTGTTATTATTTCACGGGAAATTACTGTGTCTGCTTTACGTGAGTGGATGGCAGAACTTGGCGCGCGGACCAGTGTAGCCGTATCAACAGTGGGTAAATATAAAACTGCATTTCAAATGATTGCGATTAGCGTGTTCCTGTTGAATTGGCAGCCTTTAGAAGTATTGGCCTATGCTTTGTTATATACCGCCGTTATTTTGACTTTATGGTCAATGTTTATTTATTTAAAAGCTGCATGGCCATACCTAAAGCAGCCATAAAATTAAAAAGATGTTCAAAAGCCTTTCCTTGCGAAAGGCTTTTTTATTGGAAAGTGCAAGAATCGGGTCGTCATGGGGTCTTGGCTACTTTAAAGTAAGATTGAGTACTAAGGAGGTGACAGATGCAAATGCTTTCTTCTCGGCAATTTGCTGCGATTGCCACAATTATTGAATATTTATATGAACATCTAGACCAGCAACCAAGCTTAGAAGATGTCGCTACATATATGAATTTAAGCCCGAGTTATATCCAGCGGCAGTTCCAAGAATGGGTAGGCATTAGCCCTAAGAAGTTTGTGCAATATATGAGCTTGCAGCAAGCAAAATATTATTTAATGCAGCAACGTAGTTTATTAGATACGGCTTTAAATACTGGACTGTCGGGTACGGGTCGTTTACATGATTTGTTTATTCAGCTTGAAGGGATGACCCCTGGTGAATACAAGCAGCAAGGTGATGGCGTTGAATTGAATTATTCAGTTGAAACGAGTCCATTTGGTGACTTATTGGTAGTAAGTAGTGATAAAGGGATTTGTTCTGTTCGCTTTGTTGATCACAGTGAGAACATACAAGAAATCGTTAAACAGTATTTTCCGAAAGCTCAGTTAAAAAATCACTCTCCGATTTGGCATCAACAGATTGCACAGTGGTTTAGACAAGACTTCTCAGAACATTTACAGCAGAAATTACCGCTTAATCTTGCAGGAACACCATTTCAGCTACAAGTATGGGAGGCACTGCTTACTATTCCCGAAGGGCAGTTACGAACCTATCAAGATATTGCTGAGCAAATTGGAAAACCTAAAGCAGTCAGAGCAGTGGCTACAGCAATTGGCCAAAATCCGATTGCGTATTTAATTCCATGTCATCGGGTCATTCGCGCAACAGGAATGGTCGGTGAGTACCATTGGCAAAAAGGGCGTAAACTGGCATTGTTAGCTTGGGAGATGGCTAAGCAGCAAGGGGAGATTGCATGACATTAGATTTATTTTCTCCGGAACCTTGTTCAAACTTATTGCCTTATGATGGTGAGGTTCAGGATTATGGATGTATTTTAACTGCCGAAGAAGCTGAACAATATTTTCATTATTTGTACCACCATTTGGCGTGGCGACATGATGAAGCGAAGCTATATGGCAAGCACTTTATAACACCTCGTAAAGTTGCTTGGTATGGAGATGAGCATTATCGATATAAATATTCTGGTGTCTTTCGTGATTCTTTACCGTGGGACAAAGCACTTGCTCAGCTAAAACAGCAAGTAGAGAAGATCCTTTCAGAAAAATTTAATTCTTGCTTGGCAAATCTTTATGAAGACGGAACTCAAGGAATGGCTTGGCATAGTGATTCGGATGTGTCTTTAGCCAGAACCACTACAATTGCCTCTTTAAGTTTTGGAGCAACGCGAAAGTTCTCTTTTAGGCATATTCAAACTAAAGAAAAAGTTGAGATGTGGTTACAACCGGGTCAACTTATTGTGATGCGTGGTGAGACTCAACAATATTGGCAACACCGTTTAAATCGTTCAACCAAGATTTTACAACCACGCATTAATCTGACTTTTCGTCAGTTCAAATTTTCATAAGTTTTTTCTAAAAATTGGACAAGAAAAAAGCCCATGATGGCAACATGAGCTTATTCCTCTGAGGGAGAGCCTACTATTGATGAGCTGCTGATGAAAAGAATCATCAATAGGTGCTAAAATCATAATATGAGAATATTTGGATATTTTCAATGCTTCAAAGTGTAAGAAAACTTTAAATTATCAAAAATATTATTTTAGATTTCGCCCTTTTCTGAAAGTTCCATAAAGCGCTGCTCAATCAATGCCGCGTTTTCTTGCAAAATTTCAATCAACTTTTCAATATTTAAAAAATCAAAGCGGTTCTTTGATGCGACTAACGTTAAAGCCAAAGGAACTTCTTTACTCGAAAAACGAACGGGTACAGCAAGCCCTGAAACATTGGGGTCAATCTCACCTTGCGAGAAATAGAAGCCTTGTTTTTTTATTTTACGCATACGCTGAATAAAGCTAGGTTCGTCTACAGCAAAACCTGATTCAGACAGCTCATGTTGAAAACGTTCATAGTAGTCATGCATGCGTTGTTTGCTTAAATGTGAAACCATCGTTTTTGGTGAAGCCCCAACATAAATTGGGCGTGGGCAGCCTCGACCATATGAAAGTAATTCAGTATCTTTAAAAATCTCATGATGAATATCAATGCAGTAGTCATCATTTAAATAGGTGAGTAAACAGCAAAGTTCAGTACGCTCTACAATATTTCGCATAAATGGCGTGCTGATTTGGACCAATGGGTCGGTTGTTCTAGATACATAGTCAAGAACTGCTATTTTTGAGCCTAAAGTGTAATCGCCAGAAGTACCATTAATACGTTTTAATAAGTCGGCTGATACGAGTTCTTTCAGATAACGGTAGCTGGTCGGTTTAGACAAGCCAAGTTCTTCGCAAATAATATCGACATTAATCACTGGTCGTGAAACGGAAAATAAATCCAGTACGGTTAAAATTTTGCCAAAACTTGAAATTGCCATGATGTCTTATTCGTATCCTTAATAAACGGGTCACACTTGAGTTCTTATAACAGAAAAATTGAAGCTTTGTCTCAATTCCAAGATAACTACCTGATTTAAATATTTTACGCTCAGA
The DNA here is from genome assembly GCF_033599315.1 of Acinetobacter sp. OYA S30. NCBI lineage: Bacteria > Pseudomonadati > Pseudomonadota > Gammaproteobacteria > Moraxellales > Moraxellaceae > Acinetobacter > Acinetobacter sp. OYA S30. Next base: position 16,224 of record NZ_JAWVAV010000024.1, on the reverse strand, counting down.
ATCAGAAAAGTTCTCTTGATTCACACATCATATATGATTAACTAAAAACATATCAAATTATCAAATAAAGATATTTTAGTTGACTAAATCACTTTAATTTGAAAAAATTGTGCAACAAAATATCTAATCGAGAAATTGGTTTATTCTACCGGCTTTCTCGATGTCTCTTCTTTCCTAAGCTTGGTCGTATAAATAGCGGTCAAACTGAAATCATCTCGGTACATCATGCAGAGATGTAGGAAAAATCATTGTATTGAAGGATGCTCTCATTAACTCATTTGTCTTATAGGCAAATGACAAAGTCGTATTGTCTTTTTTTAAAAGCAAACGGACACTGATGAGCATGCTCATCAGTTCAAATCTATATTTGAGATGAGTTCATGTTATTAAAGCAAATACTGGCTTTCCGCCCGAGTAAGCTTGATCTAATTTTTGCAATAAAGACATTTATTGCCGGTATGTTGGCATTATTTGTATCGTTCGAATTAGACCTGATTAATCCAATGTGGTCGATCGGTACCGTCCTGATTATCGCCAATCCTTATTCGGGTATGGTGTCGTCTAAGTGTGTTTATCGTTTATTGGGAACGGTAGGCGGGGCCATTATTGCCTTAACCATTACTCCGCATCTGATTAATACGCCGTGGATCTTTACGGTTGTGTTATCACTATGGGTGGGCTTTGCGCTTTATGTGTCTTTATTAGACCGTACTCCTCGCAGTTATGCATTTATGTTGGCAGGTTATTCAACCGCAATGATTGTGTATAACGCGATTACTTATATTGATCAGTACAATATTTTTGATATTGCTTTGGCTCGTGTACTTGAGATTTCTATTGGTGTGATTTCGAGTGCGGTTGTGTCTGCAACTATTTTGCCCATGCATATTGGTTCGGCAATCAAACAGCGCGTAACGAAAACTCTCAAAGATACAGAAAACCTGTTTGCTAATTTGTTAAATGCAGATCAACAGCAAAACAATACACAGCTTTTAGCTGCTATTACTCGTGATACGACCGATATTCATGCTCTGGCAGTTCACTTGAGCTATGAAAAAGGTGAGTTGCATGGCATGACCAAACCTTTGCAAGAAATGCTCCATCAAATGTCGATGGTGGTTGCGAACTTGGTTGCCTTATCTGAACGAATTAAACAACTGCAAGAACTCAATTTTATTGAAAGTCATTCAGATAAATTAAAGCAGCTTTCAGGGCATGTGATTCATTTTCTAGAACAAAAAGATCAGATGACTGATGAAAATATTCTGCAGTTACCTGACGAGTTTGAAAATGATTTCTTGAACTTAAATGATTCGGCTTCTGAACATCAGCAAGTGTTATTGGCTGCCATGAAAATGGATGTGCGTCATTTCATTAGTAATGTTTTAGCTGTAAAAGTTTTATGGCAACGCATCAAGCAAGGTAATAAAGAGATTCCAGATAACATTACCCCAATGACTACGACCTATCCAAGTTTACACCGAGATCATGGTGTGGCAGTCAGAGGGGGTATTAGTGCAGTGCTGATTACATTTATTGTAACTGGTGTGTGGATTCTTTCTGGCTGGAAAGCTGGATTTATGATGGCACAGATCGGTGCAGTCACTGCCTGTATCTTAACAGCCCTAGATAACCCTGTTCCTGTCTTACGTATTTTTATATGGGGCAGTGTGGCTTCGGCGGTTTTAGTTTTTATTTACGCGTTTGGTATTTTTCCTCATGTCACCACATTTTGGGAACTGGGACTCGTTTTATTACCAATGTTCTTGTTTGCGGTTTCTATGATGGCGAATCAGGCACTCATGCCAGTGGGCATGGTGCTGGGTATTAATACCATGATGGGCCTGAACTTGCACAATGCTTATAGCATGGATGCAGTGTCTTACCTAGACAGTTCATTTGGTATGGTCATGGGCGTATTGGTGTCGTTAGTCGTTATTGATGTTGTGCGTGCCATGTCACCCGATACCAGTGCAAACCGTATTTTGGCTTTACATTACCGTGCGATGCGCCAAGCCATATACATTCCTTATGGTATTGAATTTAAAGTTCACTTACGGGGGATGTTAGACCGTGTTGGTGTCTTAAATACTAAAATGGTTCAGTCAGAAGAGATTAAAAAATCTATTCAACAGGCTTTGGTTGAATCAAGTGCGATCATTGATTTAAGCCGACTACAAGAGCTAGCAAATCAAGTTCCGACATCTTCAGAATTGGCCCATCACATTGGCCGTTTGCAACAAGATTTAGATGAGCTATTTAGAGCTAAAGAAAATGAAAAAGGTGAAAGTGATGTATTGGTACAGCACATTCACCAAACCTTATTTGAACTTAAACAACTTGCTTCAAATATTGAAGATATGACTCTGCGTCAAAGATTATTTATTTCACTAAATAATATTGCTTATAGCATGTGTCATGTTTCATCAAACCAAATGAATGCAGATCGTACGCTTACAGGAGCCACAGCGCATGGGTGAGTTTAATGTCTATGGTATTTACGTGCCTGCTTTGCTCGTCCAAGCCATTTTTGCATATATATGTTTTCGCTGGTTAAGTCCCTTAACCAACAAATGGATTGCACAAGGCTGGATTGCATTACCCAGTATTTTCAATTTGTGTTTTTACCTTTTACTACTTTTGGTGATACACCAAATTTTTGTTGGGTTAGGTGCTTAAAGATGATTGCCAGATTAAAGATTGAGTTAGGTGAGTAAAATGAATCAATTGGAGTTGAAAAAAGTCATCCGTCCAGTGATTTTGATTGTCGCATTAATGATTGCTGTCTATACCATTGTGCATTTATGGAACTACTATAATGCAGCGCCGTGGACACGTGATGGTCGAGTTCGTGGTGACGTTATTCAGGTCTCTTCAGATGTAGCAGGACTTGTAACGGAAGTATTGGTTCAAGATAACCAGACTGTAAAAAAAGGTCAGGTGCTTTTTAAAATTGATGTCTCTCGCCGAGCTTTAGATGTAGAGCAAGCAAAATCTGATTTGGCAAAAGCAAAAGCGGCCTATGCTCAAGCACAAGCAGGTCTAGCCCAAGCTAAAGCAAACTTGATTAAGTCGAGTACTAACATTAAGTTAGCCGAGAAAAACGCAAACCGTTATTCAAACTTAATGGATGGTGCAATTTCTAAGCAGGAACAAGATCAGGTCTTTGCAACTCGCGATCAATCACACGCGGAACACGAGCAACTCCAAGCTGCTATTCAACAAGCTGAAGCCACTATTAAACAGCAACAGGCACTGGTTGAAGCAGCAACAAGTAATTTACATTTAGCAGAACTCAATATGCACCGTGCGGCTGTTGTGGCGCCAGCAGATGGAACATTATCTAACTTTGATTTGCGTCCGGGTAATTATGTTCAAGTTGGACAAGCGGTTGCAGCATTGCTAGATCGTAAGCAGCTTTATGTTGTGGGATATTTTGAAGAAACAAAATTAGACCGTATTCATATTGGCGATGAAGCAACTGTGCAATTAATGGGTGATAGACAGAAAATTAAAGGCCATGTGCAGGGTATTGCATCGGGTATTGAAGATCGTGAGCGTTCAAGTAGTTCGAAACTGCTTGCAAATGTAAACCCGACATTTAGCTGGGTTCGTTTAGCGCAGCGTGTACCTGTAAAAATTGTGTTAGACGAAGCACCAAAAAATGAGTTGGCTTTTGTGTCTGGCCGTACTGCTACAGTACATATTATTGAAAAATAAAAGCTTTAAGTTTTTAAACTCAATAAAAAAGCATGTTTGAAACATGCTTTTTTTATTTTATGGCGTTAAACCAACAGGATTGCGATACCAGCTCTGAATTAGCAAAGCCGCGGCAAAACTATCGGCTGACAACTTCTTGGCACGACCTTGTTCTTGATAAAAACCAAGTTCTTCTCTTGCCTCACGAGTGGTGAGCCGTTCATCGATCATCCACGTTTCAATATTGGTTTGATGGCGTAAGCGACGTGCAAACTTACGTGCCCGTGTTGAAAGTTCTGACTCGCTATCATCCATATTCAATGGAAGACCAACAATAAACAAATCAGGCTGCCACTCTTTCACAATTTTTAAAAGTTGGTCCCAGTTGGGAATACCATCTTTCATCACAAAAAGTGGTAATGGGTTAGCACTTTCAATGGCAGACTGACCAATCGCCATTCCCATTTTCTGAGTGCCAAAGTCAAAAGCCATAATTGATTTTGATTGCGTTGCGGTCATTAGGCGTGCCCGATTTCAGAAGCCAGCCATGTACGATCTACACCAATTTTTTTATAGGCTGCATCCCAACGATCATCGTACGGCAAGTTAAAAATCAGATCCATGTCGGCATCACAGATAAGCCAGTCACCACGAGCGATTTCATCTTCTAGCTGGTTTTTACCCCAACTCGCATAACCAAGGGCGATTTGGTAGCGGCCAACACCTTCGTTATGCGCAATCGCATCGAGAATATCTTTACTGGTAGTAATACAGACATTTTCACCCACAGCAATAGAAGAGTGCCATGTTGGTTGGCCTGTATGAAGAACAAAGCCCGCCTCAGGGCGTAAAGGACCACCTTGTAAAACCTCATGCGGATTTACATTGTCTGCATCAATGTCTAAATCATTGAGTAGCTCTTTAATTTGGATACCGGCAGGGCGATTGATAATAATACCTTGGGCACCTTCTTCGTCATGACGGGCAAGATAAATTACTGTATTTGCAAAAAAGTCATCTGCCATTTCTGGCGGGGCAATCAGACAACGGTGAGTCATATATTGTTTGGTCACCTAAGCGGTTCTCCCTCAAAAAATGTCGCTATAGGGTCTCTCGACCCTTTTTATCTATATAGGTTCTTTTTATCAACATACAAGAGTTAATCGGATTTCGCCAATCTTTTTCTCTCATTTTCTTTATTAAGTTGAAGAAGCCTGAAATTTAAGTTGACGTAATTGTTTAGCATGCTGCAAGGTTGTTTCATTAATTTCAACACCTCCTGACATGCGCGCTAACTCGGAAATAATTTGATTTTCATCAAGTTGTACAATAGTACTACTTGCCGGATCAGTTTGTTGTTTTTTGACTAACAAATGTTGATCGGATTGTGCAGCCACCTGTGCTTGGTGGGTAATACATAGAAGTTGGACATGCTGAGCCAAGTCGGCCAATAAACGTCCAACCACTTCAGCTGTACCACCACTAATTCCGACATCAATCTCGTCAAATACCAAAACTTCTGCTTCGGTCTTTTCAGCATTCATGACTTGCATAACGAGTGCAATACGAGAAAGCTCACCACCAGATGCTACACGTGCCAATGGTTGAGGAGGTATGCCTTTATTGGCAGTAAATAAAAGTTGAATAAAACTTAAACCTTCTGCATTTGGTTGTTCTAATGGTTCAAACTTAAACTCAAAATGTGCCTCAGGCAGCGCTAAAGGTTTAACCTGTTCAGTTAATTGTTTTGCAAGTGGGGCAGCAGCTTCACGACGAATATTGTCTAAATGCTGGGCTTTTTCTAAAAATTCTTGATGTGACTTTTCTACTTGTTCAGCCAGAGTTTCAGGGTCTTCTAACTGATGTAATTGCTCAAGCTCACTTTGCCAAGTTTCGTACTCTTCTTTAAGTGTTTCTGGTTGAGTACGGTATTTACGAGCAAGTCGATGGAAAACCTCTAGCTTGGAGTTCAGTTCTTCCATCCGTTCAGGATCGAAACTCTGACGGTCAATAAATTGACGTAAATTTGATGTGGCATCATCAATTTCACTTTGCGCATTTAATAACGAATTATAAATTTCGGAAAGCTGCTCACTACGCCCCGCATGAGACTCTAGGCGGCGAATGATCGACGACATTTCTTGAGTAATGTTTTGTTCAGCTTCATCAAGCGCATTTAGACTATAGCTACAGTCTTGCATGATATGTTCATGATGACTAAGGCGATCGAACTCTTGCTCGATTTCTTTGTAATCGGTTTGAATGACTTCCTCAAGCTCTTCAATTTGTAACTCTAAGGTCGCAATACGTTGTAGACGGGTCGCTTGAGCGTCGAGCGCAGCCTGATGCTGGCGGATATTACGCTGCCATGTACTATATGCTTCACGAACATCATTTGCTTCGGCGTAAAAATTACTGTAACGGTCTAGCCAATGCTTTGGATAAGGCGGTTCAAGTAGCTGTTGTTGGCTGTGCTGGCTATACAATTGAACCAATAAGCGGCCTAATTCTTTAAGCTCAGAGAGACTACTTGGGCGGCCATTTACCCATGCTTTGCTACGGCCAGTTGCGAAAATAACCCGACGTAAATGAATTTCCCCTGAATCATCATCTAGTTCATGTTCTTTTAACCATTTTGCTTCAGGGCTATTGTCCTGATAAGTAAAAACTGCGGTTACATCCGCTTTGTCCGAACCATAGCGGACATAATTTGTATCTGTACGTTCCCCTAAGCAGGCAGATAGTGCATCCAGTAATAATGATTTTCCTGCACCTGTCTCACCTGTTAGAACATTAAATCCTTGTTCTATATCAATAGCTAAATGATCAGCTAATGCAAAATTGATTAAAGTTAAATGTGTGAGCATAAACGCATCCAACGCGCCAAATTATGGGTTAAAGATAGAGAAGTTTTGAATTTGCTACAAGTGATCTATTATTCTAACTGAAATTATAGAACAGCAAGATTGCGGATCTTTACAATGAAAAAAACATTAAGCTTACCGAAAGCACCAATAGGGATGATCAACCGCCATAAAAAAATTAATCCTGCTGAAATGAATAAAATTTTAAATCAGCATTTTACTGCATTTAAACAGGCTGCTGCACAAGGTGATTATGTCAAAGCATATCAACATGTAAAAAAAGCAGTAAGTCTGGTTCCCGGACATCCCGGAGCATTGTCTGATTTAGCTTATACTGAGCTACGGTTACGCCGTTATGACGATGCATATCAACATTATATGCAAGCCATTAAAGCAAGTGGTTCTAACGTTAATACAAATCTATACGATGGATTAACTGAAGTTTGCCATCATTTAAATAAAAAAGAAGAGAAGATTAAATTTGGGCGTTTAGCTATTTCTACAAAAAAAGAACTCACAAAGAATGAGCCTACTTTAAATATACCCACTCATAAACCCGCGCCATTTAGCCCAAATCCACAAGAAAATATTATTGCTTTTTCTCTATTTGGAGCAAATCCGCGGTACTGTGAAACTTCCATTTTAAATACTAAGTTAGCTCAAGAAATCTATCCTGAATGGACGTGTCGATTCTATGTGGATGAGAGCGTTCCCGAACTTGTACAACAGCGGTTACAAGCAAATGGCGCACAAGTTGTACATGTTAGTCCCACTCAAAAACAGTTATCAGGTTTATTTTGGCGCTTTTTAGTTATGGATGATCCGGTAGTTAAACGGTTTTTAGTACGTGATGCCGACTCTATCGTGTCTTATCGTGAAAAAGCCGCTGTTGATGCTTGGCTTAAGAGTGATCAATGGTTCCATTTAATGAGAGATAGCTATTCTCATACTGAATTAATTTTGGCAGGTATGTGGGGCGGTTGCACAGGTATTTTTCATAATATTGAAGCACATATCAGGGATTATGTTGCCACTGGAAGGTATCCGGACAATCGAGTCATAGATCAACATTACCTGCGTTATTGTATTTGGCCGACTTTAAAACAAAGTGTGCTTGTACATGATAGCCAGCAATTTGATGAAAATAGGGCCGATTTTCCGGTTTATGATCTAACTTCAATGCAAAATGACCAAGACAATTTTCATGTAGGGATGGATAATGGTTCACCAGTCGTTACAACTGCGGTTAATCATCCAACGGCAGAAAAAGTTTACTGGATTTTATTCGATGAAAATCACGATGAAGTTTGCAGATATGATGCAATTGTGTCGAAGAGTCGAAATATTGAAGTGAATTTACCCCACGCTTTTGCTAAAAAAATTCAGTTACAGCAGTGGAAATTACAAGTCTATCCGTATGAAAACTGATTGATTAGTTATTTAGGCACAATTAAACTACATTCATCATAATTTATATAAATGCGGCATTATCTGGAGAGTGTGCATGAGTTCAACCCAATTTGATCATGTAACGGTCATCAAAAAATCAAATGTTTATTTTGGTGGAGCATGTATCAGCCATACCGTGCAATTTGAAGATGGAACGAAAAAAACATTAGGTGTTATTTTGCCGACTGAACAGCCTTTAACATTTGAAACCCATGTTCCTGAGCGTATGGAAATTATTTCAGGTGAGTGTCGCGTTAAAATTGCAGACAGCAATGAAAGTGAATTGTTCCGCGCTGGGCAATCTTTTTATGTACCAGGCAATAGCGTTTTCAAAATCGAGACTGATGAAGTGCTTGATTATGTTTGCCACTTAGAAGGCTAAGAAATTACTGTTTAAATCGGGTACACTATGCCCAAAGAAATCCTGTGAAGTTGGCTTTACAGGATTTTTATTTTTTGCTCAAACGTTGTTAGAGGTCATGCATGGCAAAACCGGAATATTATTATGGCGTTCACTCAGTGGAGTCATTGTTAGAACTTGAGCCGGAGCGCGTGCTGACCCTGTTTACATTGAAAGGTCGCGACGATCAGCGTTTGCAGAAGATTCTGCAATTGGCCGAGCCTTTTGGGATTAGTGTACAAAAAGCAAGCCGTGATAGCCTCGAAAAGCTTGCGGGTTTGCCATTTCACCAAGGCGTAGTTGCAGCAGTACGTCCGCACCCGACTTTAAATGAAAAAGATCTAGACCAGCTCTTGGCTGAAACTCCAGATGCCTTATTGCTGGCATTAGATCAGGTGACAGATCCACATAACTTAGGGGCATGTATCCGTACTGCCGCTGCAATGGGTGTTCAGGCAGTGATTGTGCCTCGCGATCGCTCAGCAAGCTTAACTCCAACTGCTCGTAAAGTCGCAGCGGGTGGGGCCGAAAAAGTTAAATTTATTCAAGTGACTAATTTGGCTCGTACTTTAGCGCATCTTAAAGAGACAACTCATGTCCGTGTGATCGGTACGATGCTTGATGAAAATGCATTACCTATTCAGAAGTGTGATTTCTCGGGTGCTGTAGTGATTGTAATGGGTGCAGAAGACACAGGTTTACGTCCAATTACTCAAGCACAGTGTGACCAAAAAGCCTATATTCCAATGTCAGGTAACTTACAAAGTTTAAATGTAAGTGTGGCAACGGGTATGGCACTTTATGAAGCTTGTCGTCAGCGTTCTGAGGTATAATTTAGCTGCCTTCCTAGTTTTTATGCAGTCTTGATATGTCTCCCCGTACGCAAGGTTATTTTTTTGTATTGGTGACCATGTGTATTTGGGGCGGGTTTACGCTTTTTGCCCGCTTAAATGCACAATGGCACATCAGTGCTTGGGATATTGCCGCACTACGCTTTGCTATAGCCTTCCTAATTTTGATGCCTATCTTAATTTATAAAAAAGATCTCGCTTTTTTATGGAGTAAGCATGCGGTTATTTTGGCATTGATTGGTGGAGTCATTTACTGCCTTACGGTTTATACAGCTTTTCTTTATGCACCAGCTGCACATGCTGCAATATTTTTAAATGGCTGTATTCCTATCTGTACCGCTATAGCTGCTTATATTTTATTTAGACAGCCATTTGATAAACATACATGGGTGAGTCTGGCAATTATGATTACTGCCTTGGCCCTCATGAGCGCATTAATGTTGCAAAGTAGTACCTCTGCTTTTGGAATTGGAGATTTACTTCTGTTTATCAGTGCGATTTGGTGGGGGATTTTTACTGTACTACTTAAACAGTGGAAGCTCTCTGCTTGGCATTCTATGGCAAGCGTCGCAATCTGGTCTGCAATTATTTATTTGCCGATTTATCTGTTGTTCTTACCTAAGCACTTTACGGATGTAGATCCTTTGCACTTAGCTGTACAAAGTATTTTCCATGGCGTGTTTGTCGTTATTATTGCGACATTAACCTATGTTGCTGCTATTCAGCGTCTTGGCGCATTTAAAACGGGAAGTATTGTAACTTTGGCCCCGTTTATTGCTGCTATTTTAGCTGTACCTTTACTTGGTGAGTCATTAAGCCCATCAATTGTAGTGGGCTTAGTAGGTATGGGAATAGGCGCTTTACAGCCTTGGCGCTGGTTTAGACAAGATAGCCTGACACAAAAGATTAAGCAGCAAAATACACGAAATTAGTTTGCACGCTTCAAATAACTTTGATGTAAAGGCTCTAATTGCTGATATAAATGTTCGAGTAATCCGTCATTAAACACGATGTCATTTGCAAGCTCACGTTTTCGTTCGCGTGGCATTTGTGCAGCAATAATTTTCTGGATTTGTTCTTGATTTTGTCCATCGCGCTGGCTTGCACGCTGAATTTGAGTTTGTTCACTCGCATCAATCAGTAGCGTGTGATTGACTAGTTCATGTTGATTTGTTTCAAAAAGTAGTGGTGAAACTAAAATCACATACGGACTTTTAGGATTTTGTAGCTGTTGAATAATAGATTGACGGATTGCGGGATGGGTAATTTGCTCGAGTGTATGACGCGCTTGTGGATTTTGAAAAATATATTCACGTAAGGCACGGCGGTCCAAACTGCCATCGGGTTGAAGCACCCAATCTCCAAAGGTTTGTTGAATTTTTTGAAGGGCAGGTTGCCCTTTTTCAACTACTTCGCGAGCAACAATATCGGCATCGACGACTTGGATTCCTTGGGACTCAAACCATTGTGTTGCAGCTGATTTACCACTGCCTATACCACCTGTGATTCCCAGAATAAAAGCCATCTTAACCTCCCAAATAAATTTTCATAATCTGATCACCCCATAAAAAGGCAACCCAACCAGCAATGGCAATATATGGCCCAAAAGCAAAAGGCTGATTGTCATTTCTTAATTTTAATAAAATGATGCCAATGATTGCGCCAAGTAACGATGACAATAACACAATTAACGGCAGCATCAATGGCCCCATCCATGCTCCTAATGCTGCAAGCAATTTAAAGTCGCCGTAGCCCATACCTTCTTTGCCAGTGATCACTTTAAATAAGTAATAGACAATCCAAAGACATAGAAAACCAATGAGATAACCCCAAATGGCTGAGTTGGGTGAGGTATAAATATTAAAGGTATTAATACCTAAGCCGAGCGCAGCTAAAGGTAGGGTAAAGCGATCAGGCAATAATTGTGTATCGAAATCAATAAAGGTAAGGGTTATCAGTACCCATGTGAGGACGAGTCCAAAAAGCATTTGTATGGTTGGACCAAACACCATGACGACTACTAATGAACATAGCATGGTGAGTAGTTCGATGGCTGGATAGCGAATACTGATTGGGTGCTGGCAATGGCCACACTTTCCTCTTAACATAAGCCAGCTTATAACAGGAATATTTTGATACCAACGGATCGGTTGCTGACATGCAGGGCACGATGAAGCAGGCTTACTTAAAGTTAACTTCTCATGATCAATAATCGGTTGCTCAGGATTGAGTAACATTTGGCATTCTTGCTGCCAAACTTGCTCCATCATTTTTGGCGTGCGGTAAATCACTACATTAAGAAAGCTACCGATACATAGGCTCACGAGTGCAACAGCAATATAAAGTGCAGTTAAGTTTTGAATAAAATACGCAATGATGTCTTGCATTATACAACTGAGCCCATTTGGAAAATTGGAAGATACATAGCAATTACCAGACCGCCTACGAGCACCCCTAAAATTGCCATAATTAAAGGTTCCATCATAGAAGTTAAACCATCAACGGCATTATCCACTTCATTTTCATAATAAGTGGCAACTTTATCGAGCATGCTGTCTAGTGCACCCGATTCTTCACCAATTGCCACCATTTGTATAGCCATAGATGGAAAACGATTAGAGACCCGCATAGCAAACTGAAGCTGTTGACCCGTTGCGACATCTTCACGAATTTTCATCACAGCTTTTTCATAAATCACGTTATTGGTTGCGCCAGCAGTCGATTCTAATGCATCAATAAGTGGAACACCTGCGGCAAATGTTGTAGCAAGCGTGCGGCTATAGCGGGCAATAATTGCTTTATAAACCAAGTCCCCAAAAATAGGTAACTTAAGCGCCAGTTTATCTAAGCCATCACGAAACTTTTTACTGCGTTTTTTTGCTTCCAGAAAGGCAGCAATGACTGCGCCAATCGCAATAATCATAATGAACCAGTATTCCTGCATCCATTTCGACATATTCACAACCATTTGCGTAAATGCAGGTAAATCTGCTCCAAAAGACGCAAATAAATCTTGGAAAACGGGAACTACTTTAACCATCAAAATAATGGTCACCACAATGGCTACTACAATAACTGTTGCCGGGTATTTCATTGCTTTCTTGATTTTTTGCTTGAGCAATTCACTTTTTTCTTTGTAAATTGCAACGCGGTCCAGCATCGTTTCGAGTGCGCCTGATTGTTCACCAGACTCAACAAGTGAACAAAACAAGTTATCAAAATGTTGAGGATATTTTCTTAAAGCTGAGGCAAAAGTACTACCACCTTCGACTTCACCTTTAATACCGAGTACAACCTCACGCATGGCCGGGTTTTCTAAACCTTCAGCTACAATTTCAAAGCCTTGTACGAGTGGTACACCAGCTTTCATCATAGTCGCCAGTTGTCGAGTAAAAATCGTAATATCGAGTGTGGTGACTTTTTTCTTGAATAAACCTTCAAGAATATTTTTACGTTTTTCACGTATATTTCGAACAGTCACCCCTTGTTTGCGTAAGGTTACTTTGGCTAAAGCCATGTTTTTAGCCGGAAGTTCTCCTTTGATTTTTACGCCCTTACGGTCAACCCCTTCATAAGCAAAAGTCGGCATCATTTGTGCCTTTTTGACAGCCATTAGATTATCCTTATTTTTTAAATAGTGTCTTATTCACTGGTGACACGGTTGACTTCTTGTAAAGAGGTCACCCCTTGCATCACCTTTTTTAAACCTGAACGACGTAGATTATTAAACCCCAATTTTTCAGAAGCAGCTGCGATTTCTAAAGCGTTGCCATCTTCCATAATAATCTTGGAAATTTCAGGTGTAACTTTCATTACCTCATAAATACCGACACGGCCTTTATAGCCTTCACGACATTCAGGGCAACCTACGGGCTGAAAAACCCGAAAATCTGGGTGCGCTAAATCTTGTTCGGTAAAGCCCATTTCTAATAAGCTTTGTTTAGGAATATCAGCAGGTATTTTGCATTGAGAACAAAGACGACGTGCTAAACGCTGTGCAATAACTAGGTTTACTGATGTTGCAATATTAAAAGAAGGGACCCCCATATTGCGTAGACGGGTCAATGTTTCCGGAGCACTATTAGTATGTAGTGTTGACATCACCATGTGGCCGGTTTGAGCCGCCTTAATCGCAATTTCTGCTGTTTCCAAGTCACGAATCTCACCCACCATAATAATGTCAGGGTCTTGTCGTAAAAATGATTTAAGTGCGGCCGCAAAAGTAAGTCCTACCTTGGGGTTTACGTTAACCTGATTAATTCCTTCAAGGTTAATTTCTACCGGGTCTTCGGCAGTAGAAATATTGGAGCTTTCAGTATTTAAAATATTTAAACCTGTATATAACGATACGGTTTTACCAGAACCTGTTGGTCCGGTAATTAAAAGCATGCCTTGAGGTTTATCTAATGCCTCCATAAACAAAGCTTTTTGATCTTCTTCATATCCTAGTGCATCAATTCCTAGCATTGCGCTTGATGGGTCAAGAATACGTAGAACTAACTTTTCACCAAACAAAGTCGGGAGGGAGTTCACACGAAAATCAATCGCTTTGCTTTTTGACAGCTTGAGCTTGATACGACCATCTTGTGGGACGCGTTTTTCAGAAATGTCCATTTGAGACATTACTTTTAAGCGTGATGCCAAGCGGTTTGCAAGCTGTAGAGGGGGATTGGCAATTTGACGTAACACGCCATCGACACGATAGCGCACCCGATAGGATTTTTCGTACGGTTCAAAATGTAAGTCTGAAGCACCCATACGAATGGCATCAATTAATAACTTATTAATATATTTAACAATCGGGGCTTCATCGCCTTGAGGAGCTTCTTCTTCATCTTCTTGAGCGGTAGGACCATCAAGATTAACATCGAGATCAAACTCTTCATCATTGAAGTCAAAGCTGCTTTCTTCTGCAAAATGCTGGCCTAAAACTTTATCGAGTTTATGGTGCTCCACAATTACAGGCTCAACCAGCAATTTACTATTAAAACGGATTGCATCAATCGCTTCGATATTGCTTGGATTACTGGTCGCAACATATAAAATTTGCCCTCTTTGAATGAGCGGCAAAATTCGATGTTTTAAAATCAGTTTCTGATCGACCAGATCTTTAGGAATCTGAGAAGTGTCATAAACATCCAGATCGAAATATGGTTCAGCAAACTCAGCAGAAATTGTTTCAGCCAATAATGAAGGGGAGAGATGAACCTCTTCAATTAAATATGCGACTGTGTCCTGCTTAGCTCTTTTTGCTGCATCTAATGCAGTTTGCATGGTCGCTGCCGACACATGCTTTTCTTCGACTAAACGTCGAAAAAACCCCGTAAATTTTGGAGATGTATGTAATGCTGACATCTGCCTGCCTATGTTAATGTGTTTATAATTGGTATATGAAAAATTATACTTTTGTTATGTAAAATTACTACCTTAGAAAGTGTTGCTCGGGTCCTACTCAGCCTGTTAAAGCTTGAACCAGTCGAAGTTTTTCTTTATTAATTTTTAGAATGTCGGACTTTTAATAAAGTAAAGTTTTTTCTTAATTTCAAACACTAGAAAAGATATGAGTAATCGCGTTAAAGAAAAGTATCTGAAATTTGTATAAATGCGTGTAGAATGTGCTGCATTTTTGATGAAAGGTGAGCAGTATGTCGGGTTCGACGATTACGCCTTGGGTAGTTGGTAACTGGAAAATGAATCCAATGCGTGCCAACGCCAACCAACTTATAGAAGAATTTAAACAATTATTGCAACAAAACCAAATTGCAGATGAAAACTGCCATGTGGGCGTTGCCCCTGTTTCTATTGCCCTTACAACGGTACAAGCGCAATTACAGGATGCTGCAAGAACGGTATATACGGTTGCACAGGATGTATCACGTGTTGCTGGTACAGGTGCTTATACTGGTGAAGTCAGTGCAGAACTATTAAAAGATAGCCAAATTAATTTCGTACTGGTAGGACACTCTGAACGTCGTGATATTTTTGGTGACAACGTTGAAATTTTGAAGGCAAAACTCCAAAATGCATTAAATGCGGGTATGACTGTCATTTATTGTGTGGGCGAAAGCCTTGAACAACGTGAGCAAGGTCAGGCCGAGCAAGTTGTTTTACAGCAAATTTGTGATATTGCACCTGTAGTGACTGCAGAACAATGGCAAAACCAAGTGGTTATTGCCTATGAACCTATTTGGGCAATTGGTACAGGAAAAAGAGCTTCTCCGCAAGATGCGCAAGCGATGCATGCTAAAATTCGTGAAGGCTTATGCCAACTTACACCAGCAGGCTCAAATATTGCTATTTTATATGGCGGTAGTGTAAAAGCTGAAAATGCTGTTGAGTTAGCTGCATGTCCAGATATCAATGGTGCGTTGGTGGGTGGTGCTTCATTAAATGCAGCATCTTTTTATCAAATTGTACAAGCCTTCGCGCAAAGCAAATAACGAGGATAGGGTATGCACTCTTTTGTACTTGTTGTACATATTATTTTAGCAGTACTGATGATTGCATTAATTTTAGTGCAACATGGTAAAGGCGCAGATGCAGGTGCCTCTTTTGGTGGAGGTGGCGCAGCAACAGTATTTGGTGCGTCTGGTTCAGGTAACTTCTTGACTCGCGTGACTGCAATTTTGACAGCTTTATTCTTTGTGACCAGTTTGACTCTGGCTGTTTTTGCCAAAAAGCAAACGACTGAAGCATATAGTTTGAAAACTGTACAAACGACTGCGCCAGCGCAGACTACATCGCCTGAAACTTCACCAAATGCACCAAAAACTGGCCAATAATTGGAAATAAGACTTTCCTTTTGGAATTGAAAGGACTAGAATGCGTCCCACAAGCTGCGGTGGTGGTGGAATTGGTAGACACGCTACCTTGAGGTGGTAGTGCTTTCGGGCGTGGGGGTTCAAGTCCCCCCTTCCGCACCAACTTTGAACCAGAAAGTTGAGTGCAAGCAGTTTTGTTT